>NZ_JABWMT020000138.1:0-235 GCF_013368915.2 Escherichia sp. 93.1518 | reverse complement strand
CCTACTTCATAGAGCATAAGCAGCGCAACACCCTTATCTGGTTGCCGACGGATGGTGATGCCGAGAACTTTATGAAAACCCACGTTGAACCGACTATTCGTGATATTCCGTCGCTGCTGGCGCTGGCCCCGTGGTATGGCAAAAAGCACCGGGATAACACGCTCACCATGAAGCGTTTTTCCAATGGTCGTGGCTTCTGGTGCCTGGGCGGTAAAGCGGCAAAAAACTACCGTGA
>NZ_JABWMT020000137.1:0-240 GCF_013368915.2 Escherichia sp. 93.1518 | reverse complement strand
GATATCCTGCATCAGTTCACCACCTGTTCAAACTCTGCGCTGAACTCAACACGCAACATACTGACCCGCGACGACCATTTTGCGCAGGTCACCTTTATCTGCCGGTAGCCATAAGGCGGCGTCCACAGAAAGGCCTTCCAGCCCCCGTGCTCAGCCAGAAACGACTCCAGCGCCGCGGCCTCCCAACGGGGAACAGAAAGCGTCACGCTGTACGTTTTCAGGTCGGCATTCAGCCCGGCA
>NZ_JABWMT020000136.1:0-240 GCF_013368915.2 Escherichia sp. 93.1518 | reverse complement strand
ATTTGCTGCATTTATCCTTCGTGATATCGGACGTCGGCTGGTCATATTCATCCGCGACTGCCGGACCGTGATAACCGCACTCATCGCCGCGATAGGTCCAGGTGCAGGTGTTGGCCAGCATGATACGTCCCGGAAAAACAGCGCCGTCCGTTTCCGTCGGCGTGGACAGTACAAAAGAGGCACTCACCGCGCTCAGTTCGCTGCACTGCTCGATGCGCCAGCGGCTGATCACCTCCTGCT
>NZ_JABWMT020000135.1:0-244 GCF_013368915.2 Escherichia sp. 93.1518 | reverse complement strand
CTGCGGATAAAACAAAAGCCACCGTGTCGGTCAGTGGTATGACCATCACCGTGAACGGCGTTGCTGCAGGCAAGGTCAACATTCCGGTTGTATCCGGTAATGGTGAGTTTGCTGCGGTTGCAGAAATCACCGTCACCGCCAGCTAATCCGGAGAGTCAGCGATGTTCCTGAAAACCGAATCATTTGAATATAACGGCGTGACCGTCACGCTTTCTGAACTGTCAGCCCTGCAGCGTATTGAGCA
>NZ_JABWMT020000134.1:0-244 GCF_013368915.2 Escherichia sp. 93.1518 | reverse complement strand
TTGCCCAGGGCAATGTTCTGCCGGTTCTGTACGGTGAAATGCGCGTGGGGTCACGCGTGGTTTCTCAGGAGATCAGCACGGCAGACGAAGGGGATGGTGGTCAGGTTGTGGTGATTGGTCGTTGATGAAAAACGTTTTATGTGAAACCGCCTGCGGGCGGTTTTGTCGTTTCTGGAGCGTGAGGAATGGGTAAAGGCAGCAGTAAGGGGCATACCCCGCGCGAAGCGAAGGACAACCTGAAATC
>NZ_JABWMT020000133.1:0-248 GCF_013368915.2 Escherichia sp. 93.1518 | reverse complement strand
GCGGGATGATCCCCATGTTCAGGGGGCTTGCCGGTGCGATCACCCTGCCGATGGTTGGTATCACTTCGCTGGCGGTGGCGACCGGTGCGCTGGCGTATGCCTGGTATCAGGGTGACTCAACCCTGTCCAATTTCAATAAAACGCTGGTCCTTTCCGGTAATCAGGCGGGACTGACGGCAGATCGTATGCTGGCCCTGTCCAGAGCCGGGCAGGCGGCAGGGCTGACGTTTAACCAGACCAGCGAGTCA
>NZ_JABWMT020000132.1:0-254 GCF_013368915.2 Escherichia sp. 93.1518 | reverse complement strand
TGGTGGGTCGTGCAGGATTCGAACCTGCGACCAATTGATTAAAAGTCAACTGCTCTACCAACTGAGCTAACGACCCGAAGTGGTGGGTGATGACGGGATCGAACCGCCGACCCCCTCCTTGTAAGGGAGGTGCTCTCCCAGCTGAGCTAATCACCCACTTCGGTACTTCACATTGTTACAAGAAATTTAGCTGGCGAGAAAGTGGTGGGTGATGACGGGATCGAACCGCCGACCCCCTCCTTGTAAGGGAGGTG
>NZ_JABWMT020000131.1:0-256 GCF_013368915.2 Escherichia sp. 93.1518 | reverse complement strand
CGTAAGGACACTAACACCTGAAGCTAGCGCGTCTACCAATTCCGCCACCTTCGCACAGTCATCTTACTTTTTTTGATATCGCCTCGTTGGTGCGAGGGGGGGGACTTGAACCCCCACGTCCGTAAGAACACTAACACCTGAAGCTAGCGCGTCTACCAATTCCGCCACCTTCGCCCAGTGCGAGCAATATCAACGTGGTTTTTGGTGCGAGGGGGGGGACTTGAACCCCCACGTCCGTAAGGACACTAACACCTGA
>NZ_JABWMT020000130.1:0-261 GCF_013368915.2 Escherichia sp. 93.1518 | reverse complement strand
GAAGCGTCAGCAGGGCAGCATGAGCACTGTCTTCCTGACGATCGCCCGCAGACACTTTCACGCCGGACTGCTTCGGCTTTTTCAGCGTCGCTTCATAGTCCTTTTTCGCCGCCGCCATCAGCGTGTTGTAATCTGCCTGCAGGATTTTTCCGTCTTTCAGTGCCTTATTCAGTTCCTCCTGGCGGGCGGTATATTTCTCCAGCGGTGTCTGCAGGCGTTCGTAAGCCTTCTGCGCCTCTTCGGTATATTTCAGCCGTGATG
>NZ_JABWMT020000129.1:0-261 GCF_013368915.2 Escherichia sp. 93.1518 | reverse complement strand
GTAAAGGCAGCAGTAAGGGGCATACCCCGCGCGAAGCGAAGGACAACCTGAAATCATCCCAGATGCTGAGCGTGATAGACGCCATCAGTGAAGGGCCGATTGAAGGTCCGGTGGATGGATTAAAAAGCGTGCTGCTGAACAGTACGCCAGTGCTGGACAGTGAGGGGAATACCAACATCTCCGGCGTCACGGTGGTGTTCCGGGCCGGTGAGCAGGAGCAGACACCGCCGGAGGGATTTGAATCCTCCGGCTCCGAGACGG
>NZ_JABWMT020000015.1:0-107592 GCF_013368915.2 Escherichia sp. 93.1518 | reverse complement strand
TCAACTGAGAGCCGTTAACGGCATCTTTACTGTCAACAGTCAAATCACCGTCTTTCACGTTAGTGATTTTGTTGGTGGCATCGGTGCCGTGTTTGGCGGTGAATGCACCTGTGTCGTCATCCCATGACAGTGCATCCGCACCAAGGTTAGTCACCGTATCAGCCAGGTTGGTGATACTGGTGGTGTTGGCGGCAACGTCATTCGTCAGGTTAGTGATGTTAGTGGTGTTGCTAGCAACATCGCCGGTCAGGGTGCTGATATTGGTGGTGTTGGTGGCGATGTTGTCAGCGTTAATTTGCACATTGTCGTTAGTGGTTTTCAACTGAGAACCGTTAACCGCATCGGTACTGGATGCGTTCAGCTCACCCGCCGTAACGTTGGTGATTTTGCTGGTGGCATCGGAACCGTGTTTTGCACTGTAGACTTTTTTAAGCGAGTCCCATTGCAATGTATTATCGTCAAGACTTTTTAACGCTTCGCCAACATTATTAAAAGTACCGCTTTGCAGTTTGTAGTTAGGGGCGTTAACAATCCCTGCAGTACTCACGGAGGCACCGCCGCCCAGACGGTCTGCGACTGACTTACTGATATCATAAAGCTGTGAACCATTGATGGCATCAGTACTGGTACTGCTAATATCGCCTTTAGCCATATGGACAATTTTACGCTGTAGTGTGTCGTTACCTACTGAAACAGTATTATCTTCCACCGCTGTGGAACCCGTGCCCAGAGCAACGGAGTTGACACCCGTTACACTGGACAGGCTACCAATTGCAATACTTTTTTCAGTACCGGCAACGCTTTCTTGTCCAAGCGCAATACTGTTTTCGCCGCTTGACTGACTTTTATTACCCAGCGCAATAGAATTTAAACCGTCTGCTTTTCCTGCCTGACCGAAAGCCATTGCTCCAGCTTTGGTTGCATTGGCTCCATATCCAAGCGCAACGGTATTGTCCGCGTTAGCTATGCTGCTTGAACCCAATGCCAAACTATATAATCCATTGGCTTCGCTTGCGGCACCCATTGCAATGGCACCATCGGCATTCGCTAAAGCCAGTCTTCCAAATGCCAGGCTATCAATAGCATTGGCTTTTGTATCTGAGCCGAGTGCCAGACTATACTTTCCTGCGGCTAATGCCTGGTAACCAAGGCTAGCTGCATAATCAGCACCATCTTCTACTCTTGCACTTCTACCTATTGCAATGGAGGATGCACCACCGGTATAAGCTACCAAACCCAATGCAACGGAATACTCTGCTTTTGACTCTGCGCCGCTACCGAATGCTACGGATCTGTTCCCCGAGGCTTTAGACATGTGCCCTATAGCTATGGATAGCTCACCCAATGACTGACTCTTGTAGCCGAATGCGGTACTTCCTATTCCACTGGCTGTCGCGTCGATTCCTATTGCAATTGCGACTCCTCCATCTGTCTTTGATGTAGCTTTTGCATTCTTTCCGATAGCAATCCAGCTATCGTGTTCTTCGGGAGTTTCAATGCTCGTACCACCATCAAGACTGACAGAAGCACCCGCCCCGAACGACGACATCAGTCCACCGGCAACTAATGCAGAAATTAACAGCTTGCTGCGCCCGGACTTCTTTCCACGGCTTTTTGCCGTTTCGCTGGCGACGCTGTAACTCCCCGTTGCAGGGTTCCAGATAACTTTAAAAATTTTGTTCATTGTTGTTGCTCTCTATTCCTTGATATAAGTGCAATGACTGCATTTATTTTTTGCTTTTTTTCTGCCGGTTATCAGCCGGTGGAAGGTTGTCGAAGTTGATATTCTGCATATTAATAGCCAACTTCAGGTATTTCAGGTTATTGGGAGACACCCCTTTTAGCGTCAAGTTAATGTCTTGCCATTGACCTGGTAATAATTTCAGCGTGGAGTTCATGGTGGTGCTAAATAGCAGTTGTTGCCATTTTGCATATTCTTTTTGATCAATAGGTTTTTCACCGCCCCAGGTGGCATGAAAACCAATGTTAGAAACAGTTACGCTTAATAAATTAACCAGCGACATATGTATAACACTGCCATTTTCAGAGGCCTCTATTGATAATATGCGCCCCGCTAAACCCACAGACCCATTATTCAAAATAAAATATTTTGTTTGAGCTGGGTTAAATTCAGTAAAGACAAAGTAGTCTTGCTGACGCTTAATCTCTTTCACCACCTGAGCCAGCGTTTTTGTACTGTTTATTACGCTAATGTTTTGTTTTTCAATGGTGCCTATTTTTTTGTCTTGTTGTTCTAATTGTTTTTCGAGTTGATCGATTCTGGCCTTTTGTTCTTCCTGTTGTTTTGTTAGTTCATCAACTACTTTCGTTTTTTCGACGTAATCACAACCTGACAATACCAGCATTGTCGAAGCCGCCATGACGCCTGTAAAAAATTTATTCACATTCATACAAAGTTATCCTTACATATCATCCCTGCTAGCAATTTGAACTAAGGGATGTGTCCATTTGTGGTTGATGCTTTTGTGATTTATATGGCTGGCTTTATAATTATTGCTTATACATTCATTTTGAAAATTATTTATTAAATTTTAAAATTGTTTATTTGTATTAAGGAGGCGGATTTTAATGAGGAGGGTTGTCAGATGTCAAACACTGCATTTAAAGCAGAAAAATAGCTTTAATTTAATATTCATACAATCAATGTTTGGGGTGGATTTTTAGAATGCGGATGGAGAAAATAAGGGCAAAAGTTTTATTTTATGAATGATATCGTCCATTTTCAGGTGTCGAACCAAACCTTTTACTGAACGCATTTTCAGATTGAGTGCCACTGGTAAAAAGCAGGCTCTACGAGGAAACAGAGGAAAAAGAGGAAGATAATTGTTACATCCCGCATTTATCTGCAACGCGGGATGTGAAGGAGATAGACAGGTAAGAGGGTTAAAACGCTGTCTTTGAGAACCCGGTCATCTCTTGCAGACCCATTTCACGACCCAGTGCGGTCATCGGATGCACTACGACTAACCCACGGACACTCTTCTTCAGCTTACCCATATCGGCTTGTTCTTTTTTGGTAATCGCACGCTGAAACGGCATCTTCATCAGCTTTTGTGCTTCTTTGCTGAGTTTCTGGCTATGAACTTCACGCAGGCGGGCAATTTCCGCTTCCAGCGTAGCTTTCTCTTTTTCCAGCTCGGCATACTTGTCTGCGGCTTCAACCAGCGACAGTTCGGCCTGCTGGTGGCGGATGGCGTCCAGGCGATCGCTAAGACGTTTAATTTCGTTTTTTTCGACTTCTTTCATGGGATGGCTTCTGATAAAGATAAATTTATAGCCCCTAGTATGCGCGACCAGGTGCTTTGTTCACAACTGATGGCATTGTAATAGTTTTGTCGGGTAACAAATCTGGGGTTCAAAAATCATATAATGCATTGATTAATAAATAATATAATCAGAAGGTGAGGGCAAGCGTTGTGGATTTCGCACGTTTTCCTTAATGTCATTTTTATCGGGATCTAAACTAAAATCGGCGGTCGCGCATTCCCGGCGCGGGGTAATACGGAGATATTATTATGGGCAAATTAGGTGAAAACGTTCCGCTTCTTATTGATAAAGCCGTAGATTTCATGGCATCAAGCCAGGCGTTCCGGGAGTATCTGAATAAACTTCCCCCCCGTAACGCGATTCCATCCGGTATACCTGAGGAAAGCGTGCCGTTATATCTACAACGTCTGGAATATTATCGCCGACTTTATCGGCCGAATCCGGTAGAGGAGAAGTAAGCGAAAGTACTTACTTTTGAAAGGCTTTTTTTAAGCTGATTTTGGAAATCAGCTCTGTCAGTGAAAGGACCATTGTTGATCGCACAGCCTGTTGATAGCGTTGAACTTGCATCGCATACAAACTGGAGTCTATTGGTTCAAACTGTGGCGGCGGAGGCAGTGCCGCCACGCAATGCAGTTCGCCAAATGGCCCAAGAATTTCATCATCGGTAAATGCGTACTCGTTGCCGTCGTGGTTCAGCTCTTCCCGCAGTGCCATCAACAGTTCCGCATCTTCGTATTCATGGCGACTAATTACGCCAAGCCCATAAATCAGCTTTAAGCGCACGGACAAGTCGCCCAGCGGACCATCGCCGTCGAGTAATGGTTCTACAGCATACTTCACCGCGTAATCGTCTTTGCGGAATACCTGAAGCACCAGAAGATTCACCGCCTCGGTCAGGAGATCGACGGCGGTAATCAGAAAGCTTCGCACGGTTTTGCCAGCATTCAGACGCTCAAGCACACGGTTTTCAAAGGCCTGGGTTTGTTCCATTGTTGCCTGCATATCTGACAATCTGTTATTCGGGCGCAGGGAGTCCTGCGCCTGGTTCACCATTATTGCATTGCGTTATAAGCGGTTACCGCCTCGGTGACAACCTCGCTGTTGGCATCAAGCCCGGAAATGTGCGCCAGCGCAGCCTGCGGGCCTTTGTCGGCAATCAGCGCCGCCAGTTCTTGTGCCTGCGGATCATCTTCACTGCGGAAGTGCATTGCAGCGGCAATACCTTCAATCAGATTTTTGTGCGGCAAGCCATATTCCAGCGTACCCAGCAGCGGCTTGATCAGACGGTCGCCAGCACTCAGTTTACGCAGTGGTTGACGGCCTACGCGCTCAACATCATCTTTCAGATACGGGTTTTCAAAACGACCGAGGATTTTCTGGATGTACGCTGCGTGCTTGTCCGCGTCAAAACCGTAACGCTTAATCAGTACTGCGCCGCTTTCTTCCATCGCCCCTTTTACCACCGCACGGATTTTCTCGTCGAGAATCGCGTCACGAATGGTCTGATGACCCGCCAGTTTTCCAAGGTACGCGGTTATAGCATGACCCGTATTCAGGGTGAAGAGCTTACGTTCGACAAACGCCATCAGGTTGTCGGTTAACTCCATACCAGGAATATTTGGCAGTGTGCCTTTGAACTGGGTTTTATCGACAATCCATTCGCTGAAGGTTTCTACCGTCACTTCCAGCGGATCGTTAGTTGCCGAAGCAGAAGGCGGCACGATACGGTCAACGGCGGAATCCACAAAGCCAACGTGTTCTTCTACCCACGCTTTGGCATCTTCCGGCAGGGCGTTCATCACATGACCTTTCAGTTGTGTTGTGCCACGTACCATGTTTTCACAGGCGATAATGTTCAGCGGGGATTCATTACCTTGCTCTTTACGTTTCACCAGCCCTTTGGCGATTGCCGGAGCAATGCGTTCCAGCACGACCGGGCCAACGGCGGTGGTGACTAAATCAACCTGGGCGATTAAATCAACCACGTCGTCGCCAATGCTGCTGACGGCATTAACGCCGGAAACGGTATCCACCTGCTCGGTTTCGCCGACAACGTGAACCTGATAGCTATGACGGGCATTCAGGGCATCAAGTACCACCTGATTGACATCGGCAAACGTCAGTTGGATACCCGCGTCTGCCAGCAGTTTACCGATAAAGCCACGACCGATATTACCTGCGCCAAAATGTAATGCTTTCATAGTATTAACCTTCATCAATGTTTTTACCCGAGAGGGCTGGGGTGAGGCTTTTCCCTCACCCAAACCCTCTCCGTGAGGAGAGGGGCAGCGCCGGATGCGGCGTAAACGCCTTATCCGGCCTACAAGAGCGTGCAAATTTAACAAACTGCGCTTTGTTTTGTAGGCCTGATAAGCAAAGCGCATCAGGCAATCAGCCCCACCGTCTCCATGAGGAGAGGGTGGGCCTGGATTACTTACGACCTGCCAGCAGTTCCAGCACTTCATCCACGCTGGTGGTGTGTGCCAGACGCTCGATGACGGACTCATCATCCAGCGCGTTGGTCAGGCTGGTGATAACCTGAATGTGCTCGTTATTACGGGCAGCAATACCAATCACCAGACGGGCGATGTCATCTTCTTCTTCACCGAAGCGCACGCCTTCCGGGTACTGACAGAACACGACGCCTGTTTTCAGTACGCGATCTTTCGCTTCAACCGTACCGTGTGGCACCGCGATAGACTCACCCAGATAGGTCGGGGTCAGTTTTTCACGATCCAGCATCGCCTGTACGTATTCCGGCTCAACATAGCCGCCTTTCACCAGTTGTTCACCGGCAAAGCGAATCGCTTCTTCTTTGGTTGCCGCTTTGCGACCGAGGAAGATGTTCTCCGCGCCGAGCTTAAACAGGTTGGCGTTAGAATCGTCAAAGCTGTCTTTCAGGCTGTCTTTCACTTTCACTTCGTTTTCAGTATGGCGCTGGGCAGCAACCAGACGTTCGGTCAGGCTGGTGTACAGGCCGCTGTCGAGGAAGTTAGTCAGCGAAATATGCTGTGCCTGCGGAACCTGACGCATAGCACGTTCGGTCAGGTCACGGTGAGTGATGACCAGGTCCACATCCGGCGGCAGGTTGTTGATCGCGCTGTTAGTAACAGAAATCTGCGACAGACCTGCATCCTGAATTTTCTTACGCAGCACGCCCGCACCCATCGCACTGGAACCCATACCGGCGTCACAGGCAACGATGATTTTACGCACGTGGCTCAGGTCGTTAGTCACATCGCCAGCAGACAGTGGAGTAGCGCCTTTTGATTCAGCTTTCATCTCCTGGACACGACGCGCAGCCGCTTCAATATCGTCTTCTTCTTTCACTTTGCTGGTTTTCAGCAAAATAGCAGAGACAACGAAGGAGACTGCCATCGCCGCACACACACCTGCGATGTTAGCGAAGTAAGCACCTTTTGGCGTCATCGCCAGTACCGCGAGGATAGAACCCGGAGATGCCGGAGAAACCAGACCACCGCCCAGAATAGTCAGCGTGAACACGCCAGTCATACCACCGAGGATAACGGCCAGAATCAGACGCGGATTCATCAGCACATACGGGAAGTAGATTTCGTGGATACCACCCAGGAAGTGGATGATTGCCGCACCGCCCGCAGACTGTTTCGCACTACCGCGACCAAAGAACATGTACGCCAGCAGAACACCCATACCCGGACCCGGGTTCGCTTCAATCAGGAAGAAGATGGATTTGCCAAGTTCATGGGACTGCTGAATACCCAACGGCGAGAAGATACCGTGGTTAATGGCGTTGTTGAGGAACAGGATTTTCGCCGGTTCAACAAAGATAGACGCCAGCGGCAGCATGTCATGGACAACCATGAAGTTAACGCCCGCAGCCAGCATTTTGGACAGGGCTTCAACAATTGGACCAATGCCGAGGAATGCCAGAATGGCGAGGATCATCCCGATGATGCCAGCGGAGAAGTTATTCACCAGCATCTCAAAACCGGATTTGATCTTACCGTCTACCCAGCGGTCGAAGTGCTTAATGCACCAGCCACCCAGCGGACCTGCAATCATAGAACCGAGGAACATCGGCATGTCTGCGCCGACGATAACGCCCATGGTAGTGATAGCACCAACCACGCCGCCACGTTCGCCACCTACCAGCTTACCACCGGTATAACCGATCAGCAGCGGCAGGAGATAAGTGATCATCGGCCCGACCAGCTTCGCCAGCGTTTCGTTCGGTAACCACCCTGTTGGAATAAATAACGCGGTGATGATACCCCACGCGATAAACGCGCCGATATTTGGCATCACCATGTTGCTGAGGAAACGACCAAAGCTTTGCACTTTGATCTTAATATCGGATGACATAAAAACACCCCTTCTTATGTTTGCTGTCGCGCAGGCTGGAAGCCCGAGGTTTTTTGTTAATGTGGCGGCAGAGGTAGCCGGACCTTGTAGATACTGCGAAATCTGGCACTGAATCGGTTAACTGTCCAGTCGACGGCCTTTTGTGTGATATCGGTCACATAAATATAGGGGGTAGAGAGGTAATTGACGTGATGTGCATCACAAAATACTTGTGTAAAAAAGCAACAAGGCGGCGATTTTCGCTAAAAATGGCATTAAAATGTGAATAGCATCACATTTTTGTTTTGGTTGTTTGTTGAATTATTGTGATCTGAATCACAAGATATTTTCTTCGGTAATTCACCTGGTGTGATCTGCAGCATGTTCTGACTTTGCCTTAAGACTGTTTTGTAACTGAGCAACTCATCACCTTTTAAAATTATCCTTCGGTGTGATGGCGAGATTGGCAAACGCGGATTAATGTCAAAGTATCAGCCTGACTCCCTTCCGGCTGCCAGCCAAAAAACAACACTGATAAGCGTGAATCCGAGGCAGATATGTTTCTAAACTACTTCGCGTTGGGAGTGCTGATCTTCGTCTTTCTGGTGATTTTTTATGGAATCATCGCGATACATGACATCCCCTATCTGATTGCCAAAAAGCGCAACCATCCCCACGCCGACGCCATTCATACGGCGGGTTGGGTAAGTCTGTTTACCCTGCATGTAATCTGGCCGTTCTTGTGGATCTGGGCAACGCTTTACCAGCCAGAGCGCGGCTGGGGAATGCAGTCACATACTGCGTCGCAAGAGAAAGCGACTGACCCGGAAATTGCCGCGCTTTCTGACCGTGTTTCCCGGTTGGAGCACCAACTTGCAGCTGAAAAAAAGACTGACTATTCCACGTTCCCGGAGATCTGATTATGGATCTGTTAATTGTTTTAACTTACGTGGCGCTGGCATGGGCGGTCTTTAAAATCTTCCGCATTCCGGTGAATCAGTGGACGCTGGCGACAGCGGCGCTGGGTGGCGTGTTTCTGGTGAGTGGTTTGATTTTATTGATGAACTACAACCATCCTTACACTTTTACTGCGCAAAAGGCAGTGATAGCTATCCCCATCACGCCACAGGTGACGGGGATCGTGACTGAAGTCACCGACAAAAATAATCAGCTTATTCAGAAGGGCGAGGTGCTTTTTAAGCTCGACCCAGTACGTTATCAGGCGCGAGTAGACAGACTCCAGGCTGATTTGATGACGGCGACGCATAATATCAAAACGCTGCGCGCGCAGCTCACTGAAGCGCAGGCCAACACCACTCAAGTTTCAGCGGAGCGCGACCGTCTGTTTAAAAATTATCAACGTTACCTGAAAGGTAGTCAGGCGACGGTCAATCCGTTCTCGGAACGTGACATCGACGACGCGCGGCAAAATTTTCTCGCGCAGGATGCGCTGGTGAAAGGTTCGGTGGCGGAGCAGGCGCAGATCCAGAGCCAGCTCGACAGCATGGTCAACGGCGAGCAATCACAGATTGTGAGCTTAAGGGCGCAACTGACCGAAGCGAAATATAACCTTGAGCAAACTATTATTCGCGCGCCGAGCAACGGTTACGTTACTCAGGTACTCATTCGTCCTGGCACTTACGCGGCAGCGTTGCCGTTACGTCCGGTGATGGTCTTCATTCCAGAGCAAAAACGGCAAATCGTCGCCCAGTTCCGGCAAAACTCGCTGTTACGTCTGAAACCCGGTGATGATGCGGAAGTCGTATTTAACGCGCTGCCGGGGCAGGTATTCCACGGCAAACTGACCAGCATCTTGCCAGTGGTGCCTGGCGGTTCGTATCAGGCACAGGGGGTGCTGCAATCGTTAACGGTCGTGCCCGGAACGGATGGTGTGCTGGGAACCATTGAACTCGACCCTAACGCTGATATCGATGCCTTACCCGACGGCATCTACGCCCAGGTAGCCGTTTACTCCGACCATTTCAGCCATGTTTCGGTAATGCGGAAAGTACTGCTGCGGATGACCAGTTGGATGCATTATCTTTATTTGGATCATTGAGACTTGTATCACCTGTGTTTTGCGCGAGCCTGAGCCATACTGATATTTTTCCTCGCACAAAGGACATGGCATGAAACTCGTCGGTAGCTACACCAGCCCGTTTGTACGCAAACTTTCTATTCTGTTGTTAGAAAAGGGCATAACTTTCGAATTTATTAATGAACTGCCCTATAACGCGGACAACGGCGTGGCGCAATTTAACCCGTTAGGGAAAGTGCCGGTGTTGGTGACCGAAGAGGGCGAATGCTGGTTTGATTCACCGATCATCGCCGAATATATTGAATTAATGAATGTCGCTCCGGCGATGTTGCCGCGCGATCCGCTGGAGTCGTTGCGAGTGCGTAAAATTGAGGCGCTGGCCGACGGTATTATGGATGCCGGGCTGGTGTCGGTGCGCGAACAGGCGCGTCCTGCGGCGCAGCAGTCTGAAGATGAATTGTTACGCCAGCGAGAGAAAATCAACCGTAGCCTGGATGTGCTGGAAGGATATCTGGTCGATGGCACGCTCAAAGTCGATACGGTCAATCTGGCGACTATCGCCATTGCCTGTGCCGTTGGATATCTCAATTTCCGCCGCGTTGCGCCGGGCTGGTGTGTCGACCGCCCACACTTAGTCAAACTGGTCGAAAACTTGTTTAGCCGCGAAAGTTTTGCCCGCACCGAACCACCAAAGGCTTGATGCGCGATATGTCCTCCTGACCCATCTCACGTTACAATCCGTGGTTATGTTAAACGCCCTTCTCCGTGTGAGAGGGCCTTGATCAGCCAGGTTTCCTATGACAACCGAAACGCGTTCCCTCTATAGTCAACTTCCGGCTATTGATCGCTTATTGCGCGATAGCTCCTTCCTTTCTTTGCGTGATACTTATGGTCACACCCGCGTGGTGGAATTGCTGCGTCAGATGCTTGATGAAGCGCGAGAAGTGATTCGTGACAGCCAGACGCTGCCCGCGTGGTGTGAGAACTGGGCGCAAGAAGTCGATGCCCGGCTGACGAAAGAGGCGCAGAGCGCGCTGCGTCCGGTGATCAACCTGACGGGAACCGTGCTGCATACCAACCTTGGGCGAGCTTTACAGGCGGAAGCAGCGGTGGAAGCCGTTGCGCAGGCTATGCGTTCGCCGGTGACGCTGGAGTACGATCTGGACGACGCCGGACGCGGGCATCGCGATCGCGCACTGGCGCAACTGCTGTGCCGCATTACCGGCGCGGAAGATGCCTGTATCGTCAATAACAATGCGGCGGCGGTGCTGCTGATGTTGGCAGCCACTGCCAGCGGTAAAGAGGTGGTGGTGTCTCGTGGCGAACTGGTGGAGATTGGCGGCGCGTTTCGTATTCCTGACGTAATGCGTCAGGCAGGCTGCACCCTGCACGAAGTGGGGACGACCAACCGTACCCACGCCAGTGATTATCGTCAGGCAGTAAATGAAAATACCGCGCTGTTGATGAAAGTACATACCAGTAACTACAGCATTCAGGGATTTACCAAAGCGATAGACGAAGCGGAACTGGTGGCGCTCGGCAAAGAGCTGGATGTTCCCGTGGTGACTGATTTAGGCAGTGGTTCGCTGGTCGATCTTAGCCAGTACGGTTTGCCGAAAGAGCCGATGCCGCAGGAGTTGATTGCGGCGGGCGTCAGTCTGGTGAGCTTCTCTGGCGACAAGTTGTTAGGCGGGCCGCAGGCAGGGATCATCGTTGGTAAGAAAGAGATGATTTCCCGCCTGCAAAGCCATCCGCTGAAACGTGCATTACGCGCAGATAAAATGACCCTCGCGGCGCTGGAAGCGACGCTGCGCCTTTATTTGCACCCCGAAGCACTGAGCGAAAAATTACCTACCCTGCGTCTGCTTACCCGCAGCGCAGAGGTTATTCAAATCCAGGCACAACGTTTACAGGCTCCCCTTGCCGCACATTACGGCGCGGAGTTTGCGGTACAGGTTATGCCGTGTCTTTCGCAGATTGGCAGTGGTTCGCTGCCGGTTGATCGCCTGCCGAGCGCGGCATTAACGTTTACACCCCATGACGGACGCGGCAGCCACCTTGAAGCATTAGCCGCCCGCTGGCGTGAATTGCCGGTTCCGGTGATTGGACGTATCTACGACGGGCGATTGTGGCTGGATCTACGCTGCCTTGAAGATGAGCAACGGTTTATGGAGATGTTGTTGAAATGATTATTGCGACTGCCGGACACGTTGACCACGGCAAAACAACCTTATTGCAGGCGATTACTGGCGTAAATGCCGACCGTCTGCCGGAAGAAAAAAAGCGCGGTATGACCATCGATCTCGGCTATGCCTACTGGCCGCAGCCAGATGGGCGCGTGCCTGGTTTTATCGACGTTCCCGGTCATGAAAAGTTTCTTTCCAACATGCTGGCGGGCGTCGGGGGTATCGATCATGCGCTGCTGGTGGTGGCTTGCGATGACGGTGTGATGGCGCAGACCCGTGAGCATCTGGCGATTTTGCAGCTTACCGGTAACCCGATGCTGACAGTGGCGCTGACTAAAGCCGATCGCGTGGACGAAGCGCGTGTTGATGAGGTTGAACGTCAGGTAAAGCAGGTGCTGCGGGAATATGGTTTTGCTGAGGCAAAACTGTTTGTCACCGCAGCAACCGAAGGTCGGGGAATTGATGCCCTGCGTGAACATCTGCTTCAGTTGCCTGAACGTGAACACGCCAGCCAACATAGTTTCCGCCTCGCTATCGACCGCGCTTTTACCGTAAAAGGTGCCGGGCTGGTGGTCACTGGTACGGCGTTAAGCGGGGAAGTGAAGGTGGGTGATTCACTATGGCTGACCGGTGTAAATAAGCCGATGCGCGTGCGTGCTCTCCATGCGCAAAATCAACCAACAGAAACCGCCCATGCCGGGCAACGTATTGCGCTTAACATCGCCGGTGATGCGGAGAAAGAACAGATTAACCGTGGCGACTGGCTGCTTGCCGATGCGCCGCCGGAGCCGTTCACGCGGGTGATTGTCGAGCTACAAACTCATGTACCGTTGACCCAGTGGCAGCCGCTGCATATTCACCACGCCGCCAGCCACGTTACGGGGCGCGTTTCGCTGCTGGAAGATAACCTTGCCGAGCTGGTGTTCGACACGCCTCTGTGGCTGGCGGATAACGATCGCATAGTGCTGCGCGATATCTCGGCTCGCAACACGCTGGCGGGGGCGCGCGTGGTGATGCTCAACCCGCCACGTCGCGGTAAGCGTAAGCCGGAATATCTGCAATGGCTGGCGTCTCTTGCACGCACACAAAGCGATGCCGACGCACTGACGGTTCATCTGGAACGCGGAGCGGTGAATCTTGCCGATTTCGCCTGGGCGAGACAGCTCAACGGCGAAGGGATGCGCGAACTGCTGCAACAGCCTGGCTATATTCAGGCTGGTTATAGCTTGTTGAATGCGCCGGTTGCCGCCCGCTGGCAGCGGAAAATCCTCGACACATTAGCGGCTTATCATGAGCAGCATCGCGACGAACCAGGTCCGGGGCGCGAGCGCCTGCGGCGCATGGCGTTGCCGATGGAAGATGAAGCTCTGGTTCTGTTGTTGATTGAAAAGATGCGCGAAAGCGGCGATATCCACAGCCACCACGGCTGGCTGCATCTGCCGGATCATAAAGCCGGATTCAGCGAAGAGCAGCAGGCCATCTGGCAAAAAGCAGAGCCGCTATTTGGCGACGAGCCGTGGTGGGTGCGTGACCTGGCAAAAGAGACGGGAACCGACGAGCAGGCAATGCGCCTGACGCTACGCCAGGCGGCGCAGCAGGGGATAATTACGGCGATCGTCAAAGATCGTTATTACCGTAATGATCGGATTGTCGAATTTGCCAATATGATCCGCGATCTCGATCAGGAATGTGGTTCAACCTGCGCGGCGGATTTCCGCGATCGCTTAGGTGTAGGCCGAAAGCTGGCAATTCAAATTCTGGAATATTTTGACCGCATTGGCTTTACGCGGCGTCGTGGAAATGATCATTTATTGCGCGATGCATTATTATTTCCCGAAAGATAAGGAAATGATTAATTCATAATAAATATGAATTAATACAAAATTCTTATTAATATTAAGGAAGCACGTTATTTGATGAATGTAACGTGCTTTTTATTAAAAATATTTTGATAAACGGTAATGTTGATCATATTTCCGAATGAAAATACTTTGTAATCTGCCAGCCCTTTTTACTCTTCCAGGAGTGTTTTATGGCAGCTTCAACCTTTTTTATTCCTTCAGTGAATGTCATTGGCGCTGATTCATTGACTGATGCAATGAATATGATGGCAGATTATGGATTTACCCGTACCTTAATTGTCACTGACAATATGTTAACGAAATTAGGTATGGCGGGCGATGTGCAAAAAGCACTGGAAGAACGCAATATTTTTAGCGTTATTTATGATGGCACCCAACCTAACCCAACCACGGAAAACGTCGCCGCAGGCCTCAAACTGCTGAAAGAAAATAATTGTGATAGCGTAATTTCCTTAGGTGGTGGTTCTCCGCACGACTGTGCGAAAGGCATTGCGCTGGTAGCAGCCAACGGCGGTGATATTCGCGATTACGAAGGCGTTGACCGCTCTGCAAAACCACAGTTGCCGATGATCGCCATTAACACCACGGCGGGTACTGCGTCTGAAATGACCCGTTTCTGCATTATCACTGACGAAGCGCGCCATATCAAAATGGCGATTGTGGATAAACACGTAACTCCGCTGCTTTCTGTCAATGACTCTTCTCTGATGATCGGTATGCCGAAGTCACTGACCGCCGCAACGGGTATGGATGCCTTAACACACGCTATCGAAGCGTATGTGTCTATTGCCGCAACGCCGATCACCGACGCTTGCGCACTGAAAGCCGTGACCATGATTGCCGAAAACCTGCCGTTAGCCGTAGAAGATGGCAGCAATGCGAAAGCGCGTGAAGCGATGGCTTATGCCCAGTTCCTCGCCGGTATGGCGTTCAACAATGCGTCTTTGGGTTATGTTCATGCGATGGCGCACCAGTTAGGCGGTTTCTACAATCTGCCGCACGGTGTATGTAACGCCGTTCTGCTGCCGCACGTTCAGGTATTCAACAGCAAAGTAGCTGCCGCACGTCTGCGTGACTGCGCTGCTGCAATGGGTGTGAACGTGACAGGTAAAAACGACGCGGAAGGTGCAGAAGCCTGCATTAACGCTATCCGCGAACTGGCGAAGAAAGTCGATATTCCGGCAGGTCTGCGCGATCTGAACGTGAAAGAAGAAGATTTCGCGGTACTGGCGACCAATGCTCTGAAAGATGCCTGCGGATTTACTAACCCGATTCAGGCAACTCACGAAGAAATTGTGGCGATTTATCGCGCTGCGATGTAATCATCATTCCCACAACGGCTGGCAAATTGTCAGCCGATTTTTCAATTATCTCTGTAATCCTTGCCCGTAAATTCGTGATTGCCGTCGTAAAGCTGTCACCGGCTGGCGAAGATTTCGCCAGTCACGTCTACCCTTGTTATACCTCACACCGCAAGGAGACGATCATGACCAACAATCCCCCTTCAGCACAGATTAAGCCCGGCGAGTATGGTTTCCCCCTCAAGTTAAAAACCCGCTATGACAACTTTATCGGCGGCGAATGGGTAGCACCCGCCGATGGCGAGTATTACCAGAACCTGACGCCGGTGACCGGGCAGCTACTGTGCGAAGTGGCGTCTTCGGGCAAACGCGACATCGATCTGGCGCTGGATGCCGCGCATAAAGTGAAAGACAAATGGGCGCATACTTCGGTGCAGGATCGCGCGGCGATTCTGTTTAAGATTGCCGATCGAATGGAACAAAATCTCGAACTGTTGGCGACGGCAGAAACCTGGGATAACGGCAAGCCCATTCGTGAAACCAGTGCTGCCGATGTGCCGCTGGCGATTGACCATTTCCGCTATTTCGCTTCGTGTATTCGGGCGCAGGAAGGTGGTATTAGTGAAGTCGATAGCGAAACCGTGGCTTATCACTTCCACGAACCGTTAGGCGTGGTGGGGCAAATTATCCCGTGGAACTTCCCGCTGCTGATGGCGAGCTGGAAAATGGCTCCCGCGCTGGCGGCGGGCAACTGTGTGGTGCTAAAACCCGCACGACTTACCCCGCTTTCAGTGTTGCTTTTGATGGAGATCGTCGGTGATTTACTGCCGCCAGGCGTGGTGAACGTGGTCAACGGCGCGGGTGGGGAAATTGGCGAATATCTGGCGACCTCAAAACGCATCGCCAAAGTTGCGTTTACCGGCTCAACGGAAGTCGGTCAGCAGATTATGCAGTACGCCACGCAAAATATTATTCCGGTGACGCTGGAGCTGGGCGGTAAGTCGCCAAATATCTTCTTTGCTGATGTGATGGATGAAGAAGATGCTTTCTTCGATAAGGCGCTGGAGGGCTTTGCACTGTTCGCCTTCAACCAGGGCGAAGTCTGTACCTGTCCGAGCCGTGCTTTAGTGCAGGAGTCTATCTACGAACGCTTTATGGAACGCGCCATCCGTCGTGTTGAAAGCATTCGTAGCGGTAACCCGCTCGACAGCGTGACGCAAATGGGCGCACAGGTTTCTCATGGGCAACTGGAAACCATCCTCAATTACATTGATATCGGTAAAAAAGAGGGTGCAGATGTGCTTACCGGCGGGCGGCGTAAGCTGCTGGAAGGCGAACTGAAAGACGGTTACTACCTCGAACCGACGATTCTGTTTGGTCAGAACAATATGCGCGTGTTCCAGGAGGAGATTTTTGGCCCGGTGCTGGCGGTAACCACCTTCAAAACGATGGACGAGGCGCTGGAGCTGGCGAACGACACGCAATATGGCCTGGGCGCGGGCGTCTGGAGCCGCAACGGTAATCTGGCCTATAAGATGGGGCGCGGCATTCAGGCTGGGCGCGTGTGGACCAACTGTTATCACGCTTACCCGGCACATGCGGCGTTTGGCGGCTACAAACAATCAGGCATTGGCCGCGAAACCCACAAAATGATGCTTGAGCATTACCAGCAAACCAAGTGCCTGCTGGTGAGCTACTCGGATAAACCGTTGGGGCTGTTCTGATATAAGAAGCTGGTCGCATCGGGCATTCATTGCCTGATGCGACGCTTGCGTGTCTTATCGGTTCAAATGTTTACGTCTCCTGGGGCTGAGCATTAGCATTCACTGAACTAAATTAAGAGCATCTTTTCTACAAATTACTGCACACCGTTATTCTTCTTACGAATATCCCTATTAGCCCCCCCTTTAAACTTATTTTCGTTGATTGTAATGAGAGTGATAAGCGGCGATATGCCGTGAAGCTGTGACAATGTAAGGAAGAGAGAAAGGCACCTTTTGCGGAGCAGGACACATATTGGTGGCTAAAATAAACATCGCGAATAAAAAATACTTTTTAATGATTTGATGAATATTTAAATATCTCGAATGTTTCTGTGCAAAGCTATTTATTTTTATGGTTTATGAATTGGCAGGAGTCATATCTAATATTTTTTATGATATTTGGTTAAAAACGGCACTATTGTTATATTCCTCACGTTCCAGGAAATCAGCTGATTTACTCGTATTATGTGGCGGGATACTATTCGCTGGCTTGCTGATGTTGCATTAAAATCGAAAGTGCACATCCTATTAAAACAACTTTTATATTTTTCTATATACGCACTCATTCTTGAAAGCGTAGGGCATCCTTTATTTCAGGGAACGTAAATAATGAAAAAATCGACGTTATCTTTAGCCATAGGTTTATTATTGGCATGTAGTACCGGTATGGCAAAAACACAGCATTTAACGCTGGAACAACGCATGGCATTGCTGGAAGAACGCCTGGAAGCGGCAGAAATGCGGGCAGCAAAAGCAGAGGGGCAGGTAAAACAGCTGCAGACACAACAAGCCGCTGAGATCCGCGAAATTAAGGCTGCCCAGGGCAATACGCCGGTAAATGGACAGGCAACGGCGGAATCTGCAAAGAAAAATGCCACCTCACCTAATCTTTTGCTTTCAGGTTATGGCGATTTAAAAATCTACGGCGACGTAGAATTTAATATGGATGCGGAAAGTAATCATGGCCTGCTGGCAATGACCAACGCTGATGTGAATAGCGATCCTACCAATGAACAGTGGAATCTCAATGGCCGTATTCTGTTAGGCTTTGATGGTGTAAGAAAGCTGGACAACGGTTATTTCGCCGGGTTCTCCGCACAACCGCTGGGGGATATGCACGGTTCTGTGAATATCGATGACGCGGTTTTCTTCTTTGGCAAAGAAAATGACTGGAAAGTCAAAGTAGGGCGTTTTGAAGCCTACGATATGTTCCCGCTAAATCAGGATACCTTTGTTGAGCATTCAGGTAATACTGCGAACGATCTTTATGATGATGGCAGCGGTTATATCTATATGATGAAAGAGGGGCGCGGGCGTTCTAACGCTGGTGGTAATTTCCTTGTCAGCAAACAACTCGATAACTGGTATTTTGAATTAAACACGTTACTGGAAGACGGAACATCTTTATATAACGACGGTAATTATCATGGTCGCGATATGAAGCAGCAGAAAAATGTTGCTTACCTGCGCCCGGTGATAGCCTGGTCGCCGACGGAAGAATTAACCGTTTCCGCAGCGATGGAAGCGAACGTGGTAAATAATGCTTACGGTTATACCGATAGCAAGGGTAATTTTGTCGATCAGTCCGATCGTACCGGTTATGGTATGAGCATGACCTGGAACGGCCTGAAAACCGATCCGGAAAATGGTATCGTGGTTAATCTTAATACCGCCTATTTAGATGCCAATAATGAGAAAGATTTCACTGCCGGGATTAACGCGCTGTGGAAACGTTTCGAGCTGGGTTATATCTACGCGCACAATAAGATTGATGAATTCAGTGGGGTAGTTTGTGATAACGACTGCTGGATTGATGATGAAGGGACGTACACCATTCACACCATTCATGCGTCTTATCAGTTCGCTAACGTGATGGATATGGAGAACTTTAATATTTACCTTGGTACTTATTACTCCATTCTGGATAGCGACGGCGATAAAAAACACGGCGACGATAATGATGATCGTTACGGCGCACGCGTTCGTTTTAAATACTTCTTCTGATGAAAGTGCGGCGCCGGAAAAATATCCGGCACCGCAACTCATTAAGGCAGGTAAAACACTTCTTGTAGCTCGCTGCTGACCGGGCTGTTATCCGGATTAGCGGGCATAACGTCGGTCATATATTTCCACCAACGTTGGCAAACGTCAGTGCTGGCAACCGCATTCCAGCGTTCTTCAGATTCAATTTCTACTGTGGCAAACAGCAAATTTCGCGCTTTATCGAGATAGATGGCGTAGTTATGCGCGCCGTGTGACTTCAACACCGCTTCCAGTTCCGGCCAGATCGGGTTATGCCGACGCTGATACTCGTCGTGGGCGTCCGGGTTGACTTGCATAACAAAGGCTTTGCGGATCATAACGCCTCCAGATAAAGCTCACGCACTTCGTCGCGGCTGGCGGTACGTGGGTTACATGGTGCGCATGGGTCGGCCAGGGCTTTATCTAACCAGCCTTCGATATCCTCTTTGCTGATGCCAAGCTGACTAAATCCCGCAGGTATGCCTACGCGATGGCTCAAGGCTCGAATGGCATTAATTGCTTCCAGACTTGCCGCTTCATCACTCATCCCGCGCGTATCGACCCCCATCGCCTGGGCGATACGGGCAAAGCGTGCGATGGCATTCGGGCGGTTAAAGTTTTCGATTACTGGCAACAAGATGGCATTACACACCCCGTGTGGCAGGTTGTGGGTAGCACCGGGCTGATGCGCCAGTGCGTGAACCAGCCCCAGTCCCGCGCTGTTAAAAGCCATACCCGCCAGATATTGCCCGAAAGCCATCTGTTCGCGAGCTTCCAGATTATGACCATCTTCTACCGCTTTCGGCAGCCACAGAGAAATCAAGCGGATAGCCTCCAGCGCGTTGGCATCAGTTAGCGGATGGGCGCCAACGGAAACAAAGGCTTCTATGGCATGGGTTAGTGCGTCCATACCGGTGGCAGCGGTAACGGAGGCAGGGATCTCCAGCATTACACTGGCATCATCCACGGCGATATCAGGAATAATATTCGAATCGATGATGACTTCTTTCACCTGCCGCGCAGTGTCGATGATCACCGCATTGCTGGTCATCTCAGCGGCAGTTCCGGCAGTAGTATTGATCGCCACCAGCGGCACGCCTGGGTTTCTTACTTTGCCAATGCCAGAGTAAGCAGTAGAAGGGCCTGGATTAGCGGTAAGGATTTTCACGGCTTTTGCGGTATCAATCGGGCTACCGCCACCGAAAGCAATAATGTAGTTACATGCGGCGTCCTGAAATGCAGCGTAGCCTTTTTGCACCAGTTCTTCGGTGGGATTTGGAAAGACTTCATCGAATAGGTGGTAAGACATTTCGTGTTGATCCAGCGCGGTGAACAGACTGTCCAGCAATCCCAACTTAACCAGTTGCCCATCGGTAACGATCAGTGCTTTTCCCCACTGCTTATTCGCAACCAGGTTTACCATATCGCCAATTGCCCCAGCGCCATGCAGGCTGATTTTCGGTAATGCCAACATAAAACTCATGATTATTCTCCTTAAGATCAAATCCTTCTGTCCGGCGGCATAACCCGCGCCGCCAGATGCGAAACGGGGTGTTAAAGCGCCAGTGCGTTTGCCAGTGGGGTGACGCCGAAACGTTTGCCCAGGGCTATCAACTCTTCACGGCTGATGGTCTGTTTCATGCCGCCCATCGAATACACTTTCACCAACACTTCCGCCGATTTTTCTGCGGTATCGATCAGGCCAAACGCTTCGTCCAGCGTCGGACCACTGCCGAAGACGCCGTGGAAAGGCCAGAGAACCAGTGAATGTTTTTGCATTTCCTGCGCGGTGGCCAGGCCGATTTCGTCCGTGCCGGGCACCATCCACGGCAAAATGCCAACGCCATCCGGGAATACCACCAGGCACTCGGTGCTGCCTTCCCACAGTTGGCGAGTGAAGACCGCCGTGTCGTTTTCCAGTACATAGGTGAGGGCGATCAGGTTGGTGGCATGGCAGTGCATGATCACCCGATCTTGGCCGTTGGTGGCTTTAATACGTTCGCAATGGGAGAGAAAGTGCGCCGGAAGTTCAGAGGTTGGGACGGCTTCGTGGGTTAGCCCCCAGAGAATATGGTAGCCCGCACCGTCGCTGTCGACCTTTACGACGCCTATATTTGCTGCGGGATCGAGCTGGACGTTGCGGAAGAATTTGCCGGAGCCGGTGACGATAAACGGTGTGTTTGCCAGTAAAGGCATAGGCTGGCTGAGCGGGATATAGCGCGGTTGTGGGTGAAAATTGTCGTTATACGGCGCGATATCAGCGTCATCCAGGCGCAGCGTCAGGTTGCCGCCGTTGCGCTCGTCCCAGCCTTTCAGCCAGGCGTCGGTGGTGGCTTTGATCATTCCCTGGACAAACCAGGACTGGGTAATGTTTTGCATGTTCTGTGTTCCTGTAAATTCGGTGCCTTGTTGATACATGGTGCGGCTTGTTCCCCTCACCCTAACCCTCTCCCCAAAGGGGCGAGGGGACTGTCCGGCGCTGTGTTTATCTCCGTTGCCGGAGGAGGCTATGTTTTTCCCCCTCTCCCTTTCAGGGAGAGGGCCGGGGTGAGGGTGACAGCCAGCACGGTCATTCGACCTGTAGGCCGGATAAGGCGCTCGCGCCGCATCCGGCGGTGTTTACCCACGCTGACGCAAAATCGTATTCTCATAAGCCCGCACGCTTTCCAGCCATTCGCTACCCGCTGGCGTATCGTGACGCTGGCAATACATTTCCCACACCGCCTGCCACGGCAACGATTTCTGCTCTTCCAGCAGCGCCAGTCGTGCGGTGTAATCCCCTGCCGCTTCCAGCTTGCGCAGTTCGGCTGTCGGTTCTAACAACGCACGCAGCAGGGCTTTTTTCATATTGCGCGTGCCAATGACCCACGCGGCAATGCGGTTGATAGAGGCATCGAAGAAGTCGAGACCAATGTGTACCCGGTCAAACAGGTCATGACGGACAATCTCACTGGCGATTGCCTGGGTTTCATCATCCAGCAGCACCACGTGATCGCTGTCCCAGCGAACCGGGCGGCTGACGTGCAGCAGCAACTGCGGCACATACAGCATGGCGGCGGAAATCTTGTCGGAAATCACTTCAGTCGGGTGGAAATGTCCGGCGTCCAGACACAAAGCGGTCTGGCGGCTGGTGGCATACCCCATGTAAAACTCATTGGAGCCAACCGTGTAACTCTCCGCGCCAATGCCAAACAATTTGCTCTCTACGGCGTCGATATGGTGTGCCGGGTTCAGCTTTTCGCTGATTACCTCATCCAGAGCTGCCAGCAAACGCTGACGCGGGGCGAGACGGTCAACGGTGATATCTTTCATGCCATCCGGGATCCAGATGTTCATCACCGACGGTGTGCCGAGTTGCTCGCCAAAATAGGCGGAAACGCGACGGCTGGCCTTGCAGTGGTCAATCCAGAACTGGCGAATGCGGTCGTCGGCATGGGAGAGCGTAAAGCCATCGGCACTTAGCGGATGCGAAAAACAGGAGGGGTTAAAATCCAGACCGAGGTGATTGGCTTTTGCCCATTCAACCCAGTTTTTGAAGTGCTCTGGTTTGATTTGGTCGCGCGAGACGGGCGTGTCTGATTCCAGATAAATCGCATGTAAATTAAGCCGTTTCGGCCCCGGAATCAGCCGCATAGCCTGTTCCAGATCGGCACGTAGCTCTTCGGCATTGCGCGCTTTGCCCGGATAATTGCCAGTAGCCTGAATCCCACCAGTCAACGAACCTTCCGGGTTTTCAAAACCAGAAACATCATCGCCCTGCCAGCAGTGCATTGAAACGGGTAAGCGATCAAGTTGGCGCAGCGCCTCCTCGACATCAATCCCTACCGCCGCGAAACGCTGTTTCGCCAGTTCCCAGGCCTGTTCCAGTTGTGTGGTCATGCGCAAAGCTCCTTTGTCTGTCGTGTAGAGTGAATCCGCGCCACATAGTGGGCAATTTCACTGTCAGGATTAGGGGTAAAGGTGGTCAGATTCGCGGTGGCGCCTACGACCTGACGGAAATCATCCACATTGTTGAGTTCATCCAGCGTCATTAACTGGATGCCGATATTGCCGAGTGTTGAGGCTTCAACTGGCCCGGCGATCACCCGAATACCGCAGGCATCGGCACACAACTGGTTGAGCAGCGCGTTCTGGCTGCCGCCGCCGACAATATGCAGTTGCGAGAAATCTTCACCGCGTAGCTGCGCCAGTTCGTGCAGTACGTCGGCATACAGCAGCGCCAGACTGTCGAAAATACAGCGTGCCAGTTCAGCATCATTTTCTGGGATTGGTTGCGCCGTTTCCCGACACGCTGCCTGAATTTCGCTGCACATCTCGTCAGGATTAATAAAGCGATCGTCATTGGGGTTGATGATGAAGCGACAGGCCGGGAGTGCCTGTGTCGCGGCGATAAGCGTCGGGAGATCGTTGATTTGTCGCTCCTGAAGTACCCGCTGGAGCAGCCATAAACCCATGATATTTTTCAGCACCCGATAGCGACCTTCCGCACCGCCTTCATTGGTGATGTTGGCTGCCAGCGCCGCATCATCGGTGAATGGCGTCTGGCTTTCGAAGCCCATCAATGACCAGGTGCCGGAGGAGAGATAAGCGGCGCGTGAACCGTTTAACGGCGAGGCGATAACCGCGCTGGCGGTATCATGGCTGGCAACGGCGACCACCGGAATCTCATTACCCTGCGGGCAAATCCAGTGACCTATGACATTACCCGGATGCGTCGGGCGACCAAACCAGGCTTTGTTGGCACCGCTCCACGCCAGCAGGGACTCGTCCCAGTCGTCGCTATTGATATTGACCAGTTGCGTGGTTGTGGCGTTGGTGTACTCCCAGTTCATCTTGCCGGTCAGGCGATAACTGAAGTAATCCGGCATCAGCAGAGCGTGAGCGATTTGTGGAATAAGTTCAGGTTGTTGCGCCGTCAGCGCACGTAGCTGATAGATTGTATTGAAGGGCAGGAACTGGATGCCGCTACGCTGATAAATATCGTGTTTGCCAATTTGCTGCTGTGCCAATGTCATCAGTCCGTTAGTGCGGCTATCGCGATAGGAAATCGGTAAACTGACGCGCTGACCGTGTTGATCCAGCAGCACATAGTCTACGCCCCAGGTATCAATGCCGATGCTATCGATACGAATCCCTTCCTCGCACACCTTGTTTAACCCAAGGCGAATGGCGTTTTCCAGACTATCGACATCCCAGGTGGCATAACCGCTCTGGTAATACAGCCCATTAGTAAAACGATGGATTTCACGCAGCGTCAGGCTGCGACATTCACGGTGGTAACGCGCCAGCATTACGCGCCCACTGGATGCGCCAAGATCAACGGCGACGCAGTAGCGAAAGGTCATAATGAGATCCTTCTAGGTTTCATTACGCCCAGTCTAAGAAGCACCCGACTTCGCTACCTTCTCGTTACTGACAGGAAAATAGACCGCTGGCAACCAGGGAAAGATGAACGTGATAGCGTTCACAATTTTCAAAAATGTGGTGGTGTGATGTTTGCCGCATTTTCTGAAAAATCACGCTTTATCTTGAAAAATCGACATTTTTTACGTGTTTTGCTGTCGAAAATTTAAGGTAAGAACCAAATCGCTTGATTACTATTCCGCCATGTTGACGGCATCAGGAGGCTTATATGGACGTATTACATTGCGTGGATTTTTTTCCGTCTGGTAACGTGTCTGTGGCAATAGAACCCCGGCTTCCACAGGTGGATTTTCCTGAACATCACCATGATTTCCATGAGATTGTGATTGTCGAACATGGCACGGGTATCCACATTTTCAATGGGCAGCCTTATACCATCTCCGGTGGAACAATCTGTTTCGTGCGCGATCATGATCGGCATTTATACGAACATACGGACAATCTGTATTTGACCAATGTGCTGTATCGCTCCCCGGATAGATTTCAGTTTCTCGCCGGGCTGCATCAGCTTCTGCCGCAAGAGCAAGACGGGCAATATCCGTCCCATTGGCGCGTGAGCCACAGCATATTGCAGCAGGTACGGCAGCTGGTTTCGCAGCTGGAACAGCAGGACAGAACGAATGATTTACCCTCGAAAGCTAGCGGTGAGATCTTGTTTATGCAATTACTGCTCTTGCTGCGTAAAAACAGTTTGCAGGAGAGCATGGAAAGTCGCGAATCGCGCCTGAACTTGTTGTTGGCCTGGCTGGAAGAACATTTTGCCGACGAGGTGAATTGGGAAATGATGGCGGATCAATTTTCTCTGTCACTACGCACGTTGCATCGTCAGCTAAAACAGCAAACCGGTTTGACGCCCCAGCGTTACCTTAACCGTTTACGGTTGGTGAAGGCGCGTCATCTGTTACGTCATAGCGAGGACAGCGTGACCGAAATCGCATATCGCTGCGGATTCAGCGACAGTAACCACTTTTCGACGCTGTTTCGCCGTGAGTTTAACTGGTCACCACGCGATATTCGCCAGCGGCGGGATGGCTTTCTGCAATAACGCGAATCTTCTCAACGTATTTCCACGCCAGTTTATGAATAATCAAACGCGTCTTCCGGCTGAGGTGGCACGGTGGTTCATCAGTTTGTCCTTCGTAAAAAAGATTTTTTTGCCAGCGAACAGCAGGCGGTCGCGGTTGCTGATCGTTATCCGCAGGATGTCTTTGCCGAGCATACACATGATTTTTGTGAACTGGTGATCGTCTGGCGCGGTAACGGTTTGCACGTGCTCAACGACCGTCCTCATCGTATTACCCGTGGCGATCTCTTTTATATCCACGCAGACGATAAACACTCCTACGCTTCCGTTAACGATCTGGTTTTGCAGAACGTTATTTATTGCCCGGAGCGGCTGACACTTAATCTCGACTGGCAGGGGACGATTCCGGGGTTTAACGCCAGCGCAGAACAACCACACTGGCGTTTAGGTAGTGCGGGCATGGCGCAGGTGCGGCAGGTTATCGGGCAGCTTGAGCACGAAAGCAGTCAGCCCGCGCCGTTTGCCAACGAAATGGCAGAGTTGCTGTTCGGGCAGTTGGTGATGCTTTTGCAGCGCCATCGCTACACCAGTGATTCATTACCGCCAACATCCAGTGAAACGTTGCTGGATAAGCTGATCACCCGGCTGGCGGCTAGCCTGAAAAGTCCTTTTGCGCTGGATAAATTCTGTGATGAGGCGTCTTGCAGTGAACGCGTCTTGCGCCAGCAATTTCGCCAGCAGACCGGGATGACTATCAATCAATATCTGCGGCAGGTCAGAGTGTGCCATGCGCAATATCTTCTCCAGCATAGCCGCCTGTTAATCAGTGATATTTCGACAGAATGTGGCTTTGAAGATAGCAACTATTTTTCGGTGGTATTTACCCGTGAAACCGGGATGACGCCCAGCCAGTGGCGTCATCGCAATTCCCGGAAAGATTAACTCGCCATGCCCATGCCGACGATGTTGGCAGCGACAATAATCACCACACAACCGAGGCTCAACACGGTAACCGGACGGCGTCCCGCATTGTTCCACTCTTTCAGCACCAGCCCGACGATACCGCCGCACAATACATAGAAGCTCATATGCAGCATCCAACTGATGTAGTCATACTGCGCCGGAATGCGGGCGTGGCTCCAGGCATAGAAAAAGAATTGCAGATACCACATCAAACCGCCCAGTGCCGAGAGTAACACGTTGTGAATGATCAGCGGTTTTGCCAGCGAGAAGTCGGCTTTTAGCGACAAATCTTTCACTTTTGCCAGACGAATAAAACAGAAACCGAGGTTGATGATCGCGCCGCCACCCATGATGACAACATAGCTTGGCAGAGCGACATACAGTGGATCAACGCCCAGCGTGGCAGCTGCTTCATGCATCGGTTTTGCGGCGTTCATCGCAAAAGACATCCCGGCAGAGAAAATGCCGCACATTACCGCCAGCACCAGCCCTTTTTTCAGGTTGAACTCTTCGGCTTTAATGCCCATTTTGCGCTCTTTCAACTGCCCGGCGCGAGTCACAATCCCCACGCCAATCAGCGCCACCAGTACGCCGAGCAACGTCATGCGCCCACCGTCGGTGTTAATCAGCACATCGAAATTGCCGTTGATAATTGGCGTCATCAGCGTACCGACGATCAACGTAATGCCAATGGCGATACCTATCCCCATCGACATGCCGAGATAACGCATGGTCAGGCCGTAGTTGATATTACCAATCCCCCACATAGCGCCGAACAGAAAAACAGGCAGCAGGGTAGAGAGGCTGAACGAGCTGTAATATGCCCAGAAATCAGGTAGTAGCATGGCGCTGATGGCCCACGGCAGAATAATCCACGAAACAATCCCACCGACTGACCACATGGTTTCCCATGACCACTTTTTTACTTTTTTGAACGGAGCGTAAAAACAGGCTGCACTGGCCGCGCCGATCAAATGCCAAAATATCCCCATCGTAATCGCGTTACTCATCTTCTTATCCTCATCATTTTTCGTCGCGTCACATCTCCGACGAGATGAGTGTAAAAATCGTGCTGTCGATTAACCTTTCGCCTGTTGCCGCCGTTGCCGATTTACTGGCAATCACGGCATTAAGTGGGTGATTTGGTTCACATCTCGGACATTTGCCTGCAAAACCATTCCCCTATGAAAAGTACGGCATTGATAATCATTTTCAATATCATTTAATTAACTATAATGAACCAACTGCTTACGCGGCATTAACAATCGGCCGCCCGACAATACTGGAGATGAATATGAGCTATACCCTGCCATCCCTGCCGTATGCTTACGATGCCCTGGAACCGCACTTCGATAAGCAGACCATGGAAATCCACCACACCAAACACCATCAGGCCTACGTCAACAACGCCAATGCGGCGCTGGAAAGCCTGCCAGAATTCGCCAACCTGCCGGTTGAAGAGCTGATCACTAAACTGGACCAGCTGCCAGCAGACAAGAAAACCGTGCTGCGCAACAACGCTGGTGGTCACGCCAACCACAGCCTGTTCTGGAAAGGCCTGAAAAAAGGCACGACTTTGCAGGGCGACCTGAAAGCGGCTATCGAACGTGATTTCGGTTCCGTTGATAACTTCAAAGCAGAATTTGAGAAAGCGGCAGCTTCCCGCTTTGGTTCCGGCTGGGCATGGCTGGTGCTGAAAGGCGATAAACTGGCGGTGGTTTCTACTGCTAATCAGGACTCCCCGCTGATGGGCGAAGCCATTTCTGGCGCTTCCGGCTTCCCTGTTCTGGGTCTGGATGTGTGGGAACACGCTTACTACCTGAAATTCCAGAACCGCCGTCCTGACTACATCAAAGAGTTCTGGAACGTGGTGAACTGGGACGAAGCTGCGGCACGTTTTGCGGCGAAAAAATAATCGCATATTGCCTGCTGCAATGAGGCGTTTACGCCGTTTTTCAGCATAAAAAACAAACCATCGCCCATAGCGGTGGTTTTTTTGTGATCAATTTCAAAATAAAAACAATGATCCTATAAAAATAAAACAACGTTTCAATTGATGTGGTTTTGATCACTTTTATTGCTCTGTTGAATGTCTATCTTCATTTCCATCAACACTGATGCATCGTGAAGGACTTATGCATCAGCCTATAAAAATATGCCGATAGGTGATGAAAATGCAGATAAAACACACGATAGAGAAAATCCCAGGAGGGATGATGCTCGTCCCGTTGTTCCTTGGCGCACTGTGTCACACTTTCTCGCCAGGGGCGGGAAAATACTTCGGTTCATTCACAAATGGAATGATTACCGGCACGGTGCCGATTCTGGCGGTGTGGTTTTTCTGCATGGGGGCATCGATAAAATTAAGTGCGACGGGAACGGTATTGCGTAAATCCGGTACGCTGGTGGTAACCAAAATTGCTGTGGCGTGGGTGGTTGCGGCAATTGCTTCACGCATTATTCCTGAACATGGTGTTGAAGTTGGATTCTTTGCCGGACTTTCAACGCTTGCGCTGGTGGCGGCGATGGATATGACCAACGGCGGACTTTACGCTTCGATCATGCAGCAGTATGGCACTAAAGAAGAGGCCGGAGCGTTTGTATTAATGTCGCTGGAATCCGGGCCGCTTATGACGATGATTATTCTGGGGACTGCCGGGATTGCATCGTTTGAACCGCATGTTTTCGTCGGTGCGGTATTACCGTTCCTCGTCGGCTTTGCATTAGGGAACCTTGACCCTGAGCTGAGAGAATTTTTCAGCAAAGCGGTACAGACGTTGATCCCGTTCTTTGCCTTTGCGCTGGGCAATACCATTGATTTAACCGTGATTGCTCAGACCGGTTTGCTGGGGATTTTGCTGGGTGTGGCGGTGATCGTCGTGACCGGTATTCCGTTGATTATTGCCGATAAATTGATTGGTGGTGGCGATGGTACAGCCGGAATCGCGGCTTCCAGTTCTGCCGGTGCTGCGGTGGCGACGCCGGTACTGATTGCTGAAATGATCCCCGCCTTTAAACCAATGGCGCCAGCGGCAACTTCGCTGGTGGCGACGTCAGTGATTGTGACCTCGATTCTGGTACCAATTTTGACTTCTGTCTGGTCGCGCAAAGTTAAAGCCAGAGCGGCGAAAATCGAAATATTGGGTACGGTGAAGTAATCTCCATCCATATAAATCAAGAGGCCGGATGATTTGTAGTCATCCGGCCTTTTGCGTTATCTGACAAAGACTTCATCAATTGTTCGACATTCACTTTCGCTTAACTCACCACCCGCATTGCGTGATACGCCAGTGCAATAGCCAAACTTACGCGATACCACCGTCTTGATAGTAGTGACAAAATCCTCACCAATGGCGTAGATGGACATATAAGTGCCAATCTGTTGCTGAATCTCTTGTAAAGCCGCCAGGTCGCCGCGTTTGAAGGCTTCACGGGCTTCGACAAACAGCTCCGGCATAACGTTGTTCAGGCCGGATATTATTCCCGCGCCGCCTGCCAGCAGATTAGGAATGTAATACTCGTCATAGCCCGAAAGTACTGCAAAATCAGAACGAACTGCCAGGGTTGCCTGAATCATGCTGCGGGTGTGTGACTGGCAATCGACGGTATCTTTAATTCCGGCAAAGTCAGGAAATTCACTCGCCAGCGTGGCGACCAGGTCAGGGGTTAAATCACAACCGGTTCTTGCCGGGAAGTTATATGCGAACCATTTGCCCTGTAATTCGCGACCCAGATGGCGGAAATAGCTTAGTAATTGCTTTGCTGTCTGGCCGTAGTAGTAAGGCGGGAGGATCATCACTGCATCATAGCCTGTGCGATACGCTTCTTGCGCCATCAGCAATACATCGTGTGTGCAGGTGGAAGAAACGTTAGCGACCATTTTTAATGTGCTCATGGAACGCGCTTCGCGGATAAGCATGAGCCTCTCTTCGAGGGTGAAAGAGGCAAATTCACCAATGCTACCCATCAGCAATATCACATCAATATTGGCTTCTGTTAGCCGCTGCAGATGCTTCTTCAGTCCGTTAAGATCCACATTACCGTCTTTATCCATTGGCGTAATGGAAGGGCACCAGACGCCAGAAAACTGTGTTTGCTCGGTCACGTTGTACACTCCTGATAATGAAATGGCGTTTCAAATTCATCTCATTGATAACATTTCTAAGACGTCGTCATGTGAACCGTGCTCTCATTTTGCGCGCCTGACGTAAAATAAATATGGTCTAATGGGGAAATTTCTCGGTGGAGAGGGAACAGATGCGATATCCGGTTGATGTATACACAGGCAAAATACAGGCTTATCCCGAAAGCAAACCCAGCGCGATTGCGAAAACCCAGGTCGATGGCGAGTTGATGTTGACAGAGCTGGGGCTGGAAGGTGACGAGCAGGCAGAGAAAATAGTTCACGGTGGGCCGGACAGGGCGCTGTGTCACTATCCTCGTGAGCATTATCTCTACTGGGCGCGGGAATTTCCTGAACAGGCAGATTTGTTTGTTGCGCCTGCGTTTGGTGAAAACCTCTCAACCGACGGCCTGACGGAAAGCAATGTTTATATTGGCGATATTTTCCGCTGGGGAGAGGCATTAATTCAGGTCACCCAGCCGCGCTCTCCGTGCTACAAACTCAATTACCATTTTGACATCAGCGATATGGCACAGTTGATGCAAAACGCCGGTAAAGTTGGCTGGCTGTATAGCGTGATTGCGCCGGGGCTGGTATCTGCGGATGCGCCGCTGGAGCTGGTTTCTCGCGTCAGCGATGTCACCGTGCAGGAGGCAATAGCTATCGCATGGCATATGCCGTTTGATGACGAGCAGTATCACCGTTTACTCTCCGCTGCCGGGCTGTCGAAAAGCTGGACGCGGACGATGCAGAAGCGCCGACTTAGCGGCAAGATTGAAGATAATTCGCGGCGTTTGTGGGGGAAATAACCCCCGAAGAGTAGGCCTGATAAGACGCGACCAGCGTCGCATCAGGCATTCTGCTCAAATGCCGGATACGGCGTAAACGCCTATCCGGCCTGCGCGGAGTTTAACTCCGCTTATACAGCGGCAGCCAAATTACCAGCCGTAAACCGCCCAGCGGGCTGTCTTCAGCTTTAACCCAACCACGGTGCTGCTGAATGGCAGTTTCGACAATCGCCAGCCCCAATCCTGTACCGCCAGATTCACGATCGCGTGCTTCATCGGTGCGATAGAACGGACGGAAAATTTGTTCGCGATCTTCCGGGCTGACGCCAGGACCATCGTCGTCCACCGTAATGGTGATACCGTCTTTATCTACCGCAAAGCCCACTTCAATCTTCGTATGGGAATAACGCAGGGCATTACGAACAATGTTTTCCAGCGCACTTTCCAGGGCGTTCGGGTTGCCGTACAGCGGCCATGGCCCAGGCGGGAAGTTAACGGTAAACGACTTGCCCATCTGCTCCGCTTCGAACGCTGCGTTATCCAGCACTTCGCTCCACAACTGGTTGGCTTTGATGGTCTCGCTCACCAGCGCGTTTTTCTGCTGATTACGTGACATCACCAACAGGTCGTTGATCATGCTGTCCAGACGTTGTGCTTCGGTTTCAATTCGCTCCAGTTCCTTACTTTCACCACTACGACGGCGCAGTAACGCCGTACCCAGTTGCAGACGCGTCAGCGGGGTGCGCAGTTCGTGAGAGATATCAGAAAGCAGGCGCTGCTGAGAGGTCATCATGCGCTCCAGCGCGGTGACCATCTGGTTAAAACTGGCACCGGCGGCAAGAAATTCCTGTGGCCCCGCTTCCAGTTCCGGATGCTGGCGTAAGTTTCCCTGGGCGACTTCATCGGCAGCGTTTTTCAGCTTACGCGCCGGTTTTGCCAGACTCCAGGCTAACCACAACAGCAGCGGCGTACTGACCAACATGGTGACAATCAGCAGTAATAGCGGACGGTCAAACAGTAAGTTAATGAAATCGGATTGAGAACTGCTGGCTGGACGAATCAGATACAGTTGGTAATTATCTTCGCCATCACGCACAGAGAACGGGCCGACCAGTTCCACGCGACCATACTTTTTCTTCTGCGGATGATCGGCGTTATCGGCCTGGCCAATAAAGTTGCGAATGATCTGCATTTCGCTGCGTTCTGCGCCAATCACGCGGCCTTCGGTGGTCACCAGTAACAAACGCTGCCCCGGTGGTGCCCACTTATCAATGGCACGGAACAGACGGCGCCACCACATTAAATCGTTGGGTGGATCGTTCGCCAGTTCCGCTTCGACATGCTGCTCAATCATCAGCCCCTGACGCTGTTCGCTATCCAGAAGCTCGGTCATCTGGCGTGAATCGAGCTTGGGTAACATCAAAACCAACATCAACACCAGCGCCAGCGTCAGCCAGAAGATGGCGAAGATGCGCGCGGTTAAGCTGCCTATCATGAAGCGGAAACCATCAGATAGCCGCGACCACGCAAGGTTTTAAACCACGGGTGACCATCTTTACGATCCGGCAGCTTACGACGCAGGTTGGAGATGTGCATATCGATAGCGCGGTCGAAAGGCGTCAGGCGTTTGCCCAGCACTTCCTGGCTTAAATGTTCACGAGAAACCACCTGACCCAGATGCTGTGCCAGTAAATAGAGCAGGGTAAATTCAGTACCGGTTAACTCCAGCGTTTGCCCATCGAAGCTGGCTTCCTGACGGCCTGGATTCAGCACTAAGGCATCAACTTCAAGTGTCGGTGAACCGTTTTCGTTGTTTTGCTGTTGCTCGCTCCAGTGCGAACGGCGCAGGATCGCGCGAATACGAGCCACCAACTCACGGTCGTTAAACGGTTTCGGGAGATAGTCATCTGCGCCTAACTCAAGGCCGAGGACGCGATCAAGTTCACTGCCGCGCGCCGTCAACATAATGACAGGCGTCTGGTGTGTCTGGCGAAGTGCTTTTAATGTGTCGATACCATTTTTCTTTGGCATCATTACATCAAGCAAAAGTAAATCAATGCTGTCGTCCAGAAGATCAAGCGCCTGTTCCCCATCGTGGGCAACAATTACGTTGAAGCCTTCCATCTCGAGCAGCTCCTTTAACAGGGAAGTCAGCTCTCGGTCATCATCAACTAACAGGATTTTATTCATTGTTTAAATACCTCCGAGGCAGAAATTACGTCATCAGACGTCGCTAATCCATGACTTTACGTTGTTTTACACCCCCTGACGCATGTTTGCAGCCTGAATCGTAAACTCTCTATCGTTGAATCGCGACAGAAAGATTTTGGGAGCAAATGATGCGCATAGTTACCGCTGCCGTCATGGCCTCAACGCTGGCAGTCAGTTCATTAAGCCACGCTGCTGAAGTCGGTTCAGGCGATAACTGGCATCCGGGCGAAGAACTTGCGCAGCGCAGTACGCAGAGCCATATGTTCGACGGCATAAGTTTAACCGAACATCAGCGTCAGCAGATGCGAGATCTTATGCAACAGGCCCGGCATGAACAGCCTCCTGTTAATGTTAGCGAAGTGGAGACAATGCATCGCCTTGTCACCGCAGAAAATTTTGATGAAAACGCTGTGCGCGCTCAGGCAGAAAAAATGGCGAAAGAACAGATCGCTCGCCAGGTTGAGATGGCTAAAGTCCGCAACCAAATGTATCACCTGTTAACGCCAGAGCAGCAAGCGGTTTTAAACGAGAAACATCAACAACGAATGGAGCAGTTGCGCGACGTGACGCAATGGCAAAAAAGTTCATCGTTGAAGCTATTGAGTAGTAGCAACTCACGTTCCCAGTAGTAAACCCTGTTTTCCTTGCCATAGACACCATCCCTGTCTTCCCCCACATGATGTGGGGGTTTTTTTTATCTTCAATTTGCCTGTTGCTTGATGCATTGCAGATGATTTGCTTCCGTTATACTACCGTCAGTTGATAGCGGGAGTATTTATGAATCAATCTTATGGACGGCTGGTCAGCCGGGCGGCGATTGCTGCGACGGCGATGGCTTCGCTGCTATTGCTGATTAAAATTTTTGCATGGTGGTATACCGGTTCGGTGAGTATTCTTGCCGCGCTGGTGGATTCGTTGGTGGATATTGGCGCGTCGTTGACGAATTTACTGGTGGTACGTTACTCGCTGCAACCTGCCGACGACAATCACTCGTTTGGTCACGGTAAAGCCGAGTCCCTCGCGGCGCTGGCGCAAAGTATGTTTATCTCCGGTTCGGCGCTGTTCCTGTTTTTGACTGGTATTCAGCATTTGGTTTCTCCGACGCCAATGACAGACCCAGGCGTCGGGGTTCTCGTGACTATTGTGGCGCTAATTTGTACGATTATCCTTGTTTCGTTTCAGCGTTGGGTCGTGCGCAGGACGCAGAGCCAGGCGGTGCGGGCAGATATGCTACATTATCAGTCCGATGTTATGATGAACGGTGCGATTCTGCTGGCGCTGGGGTTGTCCTGGTATGGCTGGCATCGTGCTGATGCACTGTTTGCATTGGGAATCGGCATCTATATTTTATATAGCGCGTTACGCATGGGGTATGAGGCGGTACAGTCATTACTGGATCGCGCGCTGCCCGATGAGGAACGGCAAGAAATTATTGATATCGTGACTTCCTGGCCGGGAGTTAGCGGCGCTCACGATCTTCGTACGCGGCAGTCAGGGCCGACCCGCTTTATTCAGATTCATTTGGAAATGGAAGACTCTCTGCCTTTGGTTCAGGCGCATATGGTGGCGGATCAGGTAGAGCAGGCTATTTTACGGCGTTTTCCGGGATCGGATGTGATTATTCATCAGGACCCCTGTTCCGTCGTACCCAGGGAGGGTAAACGGTCTATGCTTTCATAATCAGTATAAAAGAGAGCCAGACCCGCATTTTGTGTATAAAATACCGCCATTTGGCCTGACCTGAATCAATTCAGCAGGAAGTGATTGTTATACTATTTGCACATTCGTTGGATCACTTCGATGTGCAAGAAGACTTCCGGCAACAGATTTCATTTTGCATTCCAAAGTTCAGAGGTAGTCATGATTAAGAAAATCGGTGTGTTGACAAGCGGCGGTGATGCGCCAGGCATGAACGCCGCAATTCGCGGGGTTGTTCGTTCTGCGCTGACAGAAGGTCTGGAAGTAATGGGCATTTATGACGGCTATCTGGGTCTGTATGAAGACCGTATGGTACAGCTAGACCGTTACAGCGTGTCTGACATGATCAACCGTGGTGGTACGTTCCTCGGTTCTGCGCGCTTCCCGGAATTCCGCGACGAGAACATCCGCGCCGTGGCTATCGAAAACCTGAAAAAACGTGGTATCGACGCGCTGGTGGTTATCGGCGGTGACGGTTCCTACATGGGTGCAATGCGTCTGACCGAAATGGGCTTCCCGTGCATCGGCCTGCCGGGCACTATCGACAACGACATCAAAGGCACTGACTACACTATCGGTTTCTTCACTGCGCTGAGCACCGTTGTAGAAGCCATCGACCGTTTGCGTGACACTTCTTCTTCTCACCAGCGTATTTCCGTGGTGGAAGTGATGGGTCGTTACTGTGGCGATCTGACGCTGGCTGCGGCCATTGCCGGTGGTTGTGAATTTGTTGTGGTTCCGGAAGTTGAATTCAGCCGCGATGACCTGGTAAATGAAATCAAAGCGGGTATCGCGAAAGGTAAAAAACACGCAATTGTGGCGATAACCGAACACATGTGTGATGTTGACGAACTGGCGCATTTCATCGAGAAAGAAACCGGTCGTGAAACCCGCGCAACTGTGCTGGGCCACATCCAGCGTGGTGGTTCTCCGGTGCCTTACGACCGTATTCTGGCTTCCCGTATGGGCGCTTACGCTATTGAACTGCTACTGGCAGGTTACGGCGGTCGTTGCGTAGGTATTCAGAACGAACAACTGGTTCACCATGACATCATCGACGCTATCGAAAACATGAAGCGTCCGTTCAAAGGTGACTGGCTGGACTGCGCGAAAAAACTGTATTAATGATTTCGGGCAGATTTCTTTCGCCTGAAACCGATGACAGAAGCAAAAATGCCTGATGCGCTTCGCTTATCAGGCCTACATGAATTCTGCAATCTATTGAGTTTGCAAGTTTTTGTAGGCCGATAAGGCGTTCACGCCGCATCCGGCATGAACAAAGCGCACTGTGTCAGCAATATGAGGCGGATTTCTTCCGCCTTTTTAACTCCCCAACATATACCCGCAAGTTATAGCCAATCTTTTTTTATTCTTTAATGTTTGGTTCACCTTCTGGCACGCTTTGCTTATCACAACACAACATAAGAGAGCCGGGCGATGAACAAGTGGGGCGTAGGGTTAACATTTTTGCTGGCAGCGACCAGCGTGATGGCAAAGGATATTCAGTTACTTAACGTTTCGTATGATCCAACGCGCGAGTTATACGAACAATACAACAAAGCCTTCAGCGCCCACTGGAAACAGCAAACCGGCGATAACGTGGTGATTCGTCAGTCGCACGGTGGTTCAGGGAAACAGGCAACATCGGTAATCAACGGGATAGAAGCTGATGTTGTTACGCTGGCGCTGGCTTACGACGTAGATGCGATTGCTGAACGTGGTCGAATTGATAAAGAGTGGATCAAACGTCTGCCGGATAACTCCGCGCCGTATACCTCCACCATTGTCTTCCTGGTACGTAAGGGCAACCCGAAGCAAATCCATGACTGGAACGACCTGGTTAAACCGGGTGTTTCGGTGATCACGCCTAACCCGAAAAGCTCCGGCGGCGCTCGCTGGAACTATCTGGCGGCGTGGGGATATGCGCTGCACCACAACAATAACGATCAGGCAAAAGCACAGGATTTTGTGCAATCGTTGTATAAAAACGTTGAAGTGCTGGACTCCGGTGCGCGTGGTTCAACAAATACTTTCGTCGAGCGCGGGATTGGTGACGTGCTGATCGCCTGGGAAAACGAAGCACTGCTGGCAACGAATGAGCTGGGGAAAGATAAGTTCGAAATCGTCACGCCGAGTGAGTCTATTCTCGCGGAGCCGACGGTGTCGGTTGTCGATAAGGTGGTGGAGAAAAAAGGCACCAAAGAGGTGGCAGAAGCCTATCTGAAATATCTCTACTCGCCAGAAGGTCAGGAGATTGCAGCCAAAAACTATTACCGTCCGCGCGATCCTGACGTGGCGAGAAAGTATGAAAATGCTTTTCCGAAGCTGAAGTTATTCACCATTGATGAAGAGTTCGGCGGCTGGACGAAAGCGCAAAAAGAGCATTTCTCTAACGGCGGTACGTTTGACCAAATCAGCAAACGTTAATTTTGTTGACGATAACCAGACCCGGTGGCATCTCGCGACCGGGTTTTTTATTTGTCGCGATTTTGCGTTACCCTTGCATCTCTTTGAGGTACAGGGAAAAAACGATGAAAAAAACGGTTATTCTCATTTTGGTGATGATAGTTATCGCCGTTGCTGCGGGTATCGGCTACTGGAAATTTACCGGTGATTCGGATGTGTTACGTAAGATTGTCCTTGAGCAATGTTTGCCCAACCAGCAGCAAAACCAAAATCCTTCGCCATGTGTGGAAGTAAAACCCAATGCCGGATATGTGGTTTTAAAAGACATTAACGGTCCACTGCAATATCTGTTGATGCCAACATATCGTATTAACGGTACTGAAAGCCCTTTGTTGACCGATCCTTCAACGCCGAACTTCTTTTGGCTGGCCTGGCAGGCGCGTGATTTTATGAGTAAAAAATACGGTAAGCCGGTTCCCGATCGCGCGGTCTCGTTGGCGATAAACTCCCGCACGGGACGCACGCAAAACCATTTTCATATTCATATATCTTGCATCCGTCCTGATGTGCGCGAACAACTGGATAATAACCTGGCGAACATCAGCAGTCGCTGGTTGCCGCTGCCGGGCGGATTACAGGGGCATGAATATCTGGCGCGCCGGGTAACGGAAAGCGAACTGGTTCAACGTAGTCCGTTTATGATGCTGGCGGAAGAAGTGCCAGGAGCGCGGGAACATATGGGAAGTTACGGGCTGGCGATGGTACGACAGAGTGATAACTCGTTTGTATTACTGGCGACGCAAAGAAATCTGCTGATGCTAAACCGTGCTTCAGCCGAGGAGATTCAGGATCATCAGTGTGAGATTTTGCGTTAAGGCGAGCAGTTAAGGAAAGTTAAGTGCCGGATGTGAAATCCGGCACCTGTCAGACTTAAACCTGTTTAGCCGCTTCTGCAGCTTTAACGATCACCGCAAAGGCGTCAGCTTTCAGAGAAGCACCGCCAACCAGCGCGCCGTCGATGTCCGGCTGAGCGAACAGTTCTGCAGCGTTAGACGCGTTTACAGAACCGCCGTACTGGATGATCACTTGTTCAGCGATGTCAGCGTCAACTTTAGCAATGTGATCACGGATGAATTTGTGAACAGCCTGTGCCTGCGCCGGAGTTGCAGATTTGCCAGTACCGATTGCCCATACTGGTTCGTAAGCGATAACCGCACCTTCGAATGCTGCCGCACCTTGAGTTTTCAGCACTGCGTCGATCTGACGTGCGCAAACTTCTTCAGTTTTGCCCGCTTCGTTCTCAGCTTCAGTTTCACCAATGCACAGAACCGGAGTCAGACCTTGCTCTTTCAGCACAGCGAATTTTTTCGCGATCAGTTCGTCAGACTCTTTGTGGTAAGTACGACGTTCAGAGTGACCGATGATGATGTACTGTGCGCCGATGTCTTTCAGCATAGCGGCAGAGGTTTCACCGGTGAATGCGCCGGACAGGTTCAGATCCACGTTCTGCGCACCCAACATGATGTGGCTGCCTTCAGCTTCACGCTTCGCCATATCGATGTACATTTCCGGTGGTGCGATTGCAACCGCACAGCCAGCAACACCTGCCAGCTCTTTACGCAGGTTAGAAACCAGCTCGTGAACCATGTGGCGGCTGCCGTTCAGTTTCCAGTTACCCATCACTAAAGGATGTCGCATTTTAATTCTCCACGCTTATAAGCGAATAAAGGAAGATGGCCGCCCCGCAGGGCAGCAGGTCTGTGAAACAGTATAGAGATTCATCGGCGCAAAGGCTTTGCTTTTTGTCATTTATTCAACCCTTCCAGCGTTTCAGATAGCGCCAGCTTAATCGGTTCAACAGCGAAGGTCAGTCCCTTTTCGCCGTTGTCCGCGACAACATAGCGCAACGCGCCTTCTGTCTCAGTGTAGTAACGTTTGTTTTTCCCCGCCGTAAGGAGTGACTGCAGCTTTTTCTGACTTTGTGTTTTGGTCATCAGCGGGGTGAGTGTGCGGATCATTGCTGCCATGTATTCCTGGGCTTTCGCTTTAGCGGCTTTTTGCTCTGGCCCCTGGATTGGCAGCCAGGTAATTTGAATGCTTTTGATTTTTAAGGTGCCGCGCTCAAGCGCCGTGGAAGCATACAAGTTCTCGTTAATTTTACTGGCGGCGCGAGTCAGGTTGGCTTTGTCGGGGCTGCTGTCGATGGCACGAAATTCGTTCAGTGGCAGATTGGGGTTCTGGCTGTTAAAGTCTTCTCGAAACTGGCTGATGGAGAGATCGAAAGTGGGGGCGCCAGCCAGCAGGTAGGGCGCTGTCGTTGACGTGCCAGGCGATTGTGCGTGCACCGTTGCACTAACGGATAACACGGCAGATAAGAGAAAAAACACTGAACACCCTGACTTCATCGGCAGTACCTTTTGTTATGACTGGGTTCGATTAAAACGATATCTGTCGCCCTTGTCAAAAGGGTAGAATCCTGGAAAAGACAACCATCAAGGAACTTACATGACCATACAGCAATGGTTATTCTCATTTAAAGGGCGTATTGGACGCCGCGATTTCTGGATTTGGATTGGCCTCTGGATCGTTGGCATGTTGGTGCTTTTCTCACTGGCGGCTAAAGAATTACTCGATATCCAGACCGCCGCTTTTTGCCTTGTGTGCCTGCTATGGCCGACAGCGGCAGTGACGGTGAAACGACTGCACGATCGTGGGCGTTCTGGAGCATGGGCATTTCTGATGATTGTAGCGTGGATGCTTCTGGCGGGTAACTGGGCGATTTTACCAGGCGTCTGGCAATGGGCGGTGGGGCGGTTTATTCCGACGTTGATTCTGGTGATGATGCTTATCGATCTTGGCGCATTTGTCGGCACCCAGGGCGAAAATAAATTTGGTAAAGACACCCTGGACGTAAAGTATAAGTCTGAGAATAAATCAAGCCATTAATCTGCAATATATCTCTTATTGCTATTTTTATCCGGTATCGTTATTTCCATATTGCAAATGACGATACCCGGAAAATCTCCCTCATTTCCTCACCTTAATCAATATCAAAAAAAATGGTAATCCATAAGATCATTACTTGTTTGTTCTTCCCTTAACGGCGCATTATTCTTAAGTGGCAATCGACAGAGAGGCGAATATACAGAGGTGCCCTATGAAAGATGTCGTAGATAAATGCAGTACTAAAGGATGTGCGATTGATATCGGTACGGTGATTGATAACGACAACTGTACCAGCAAACTTTCGCGCTTTTTTGCTACCCGTGAAGAAGCCGAGTCCTTTATGACCAAACTGAAAGAGCTTGCAGCCACTGCATCCTCTGCGGATGAAGGTGCCAGCGTGGCCTATAAGATTAAAGATCTGGAGGGGCAAGTCGAGCTTGATGCAGCTTTCACCTTCTCATGCCAGGCCGAGATGATTATTTTTGAGTTATCACTGCGTTCACTTGGTTAATGGAGTTAAACATGGCTTATAAACACATTGGCGTGGCAATTTCCGGGAATGAAGAAGATGCCCTACTGGTGAACAAAGCCCTGGATCTCGCCAGACATAATGACGCTCATCTGACGTTAATTCATATTGATGATGGCTTAAGTGAGTTGTATCCGGGTATCTACTTCCCCGCAACAGAAGATATTCTTCAACTGTTGAAAGATAAGTCGGATAACAAACTGTATAAGCTGACGAAAAATATTCAGTGGCCGAAAACGAAACTGCGCATTGAGCGCGGCGAAATGCCGGAAACACTGCTGGAAATTATGCAAAAAGAGCAGTGTGACCTCCTTGTCTGTGGTCATCACCACTCGTTTATCAACCGTTTGATGCCGGCATATCGCGGGATGATCAATAAGTTGAGTGCGGATCTCTTGATCGTGCCGTTTATCGACAAGTAACCGCTTACCAGTAATGCTCCGCTGTCATGTGACCCGGTCGGCGACGTAAATGCTTCGTCATCTGCCGGGTCTCTTTCAGCAGTTGTTGCGTATCACGTACCATCTGCGGATTACCACACAGCATCACATGGCTGGTTTCTTTATTCATTGGCAGTCCAACCGCGTTTTCCAGTTCACCGCTTTCAATTAACGCCGGTATTCTCCCGGTGAGTGAGCACTCTGCCGTTTCCCGACTGACAACCGTCTGAATGCGCAGTTTTCCTTCGTAGTGTTTTTCCAGTTCCTGCATCAGTGGCAAATAGCTTAAGTCGGCGGCGTAACGCGCGGCGTGAACCAGTACCAGATTTTTGAAGCGATCTAAATCTTTGCCTAATTGCAGAATCGACAAATAAGGGCCAATCGCTGTACCGGTTGCCAGCATCCATAGCGTTTCACAATCTGGTACTTCATCCAGTACAAAAAAGCCAGTCGCTTCGCTAACCACCTGCACTTCGTCACCCGGTTTTAGTGCCGCCAGTCGCGGGCTTAATTTGCCATCAGGGACGGTGACCAGGTAAAACTCCAGGTCGGGATTGTCGGGAGAATTAACGTAAGAGTAGGCGCGCTGGACGCGTTCGCCGTCAATTTCAAGGCCAAGTTTGGTGAATTGTCCGGCGGTAAATGGAAGTACCGGAGCGTGAACGGTGAGACTAAACAGGGCGTCGGTCCAGTTCTGCACTTTAGTGACTTTGCCTGTTACCCAATCAGCCATGTTTCTCTCCTGTTTTGATTGACTTGCCTTATCTTCGTTCTCCGGACAAAAAAATTCCAGTCCCGAAGGACTGGAAGGCTCAATCGATCAAATCAATCAGAGAATGTGCTCCTGCATTTCTGGGTCTTTACGATCCAGATAATGGATGGACTGAATACGGCGAATAGTGCGGGATTTGCCACGGATTAGCAGCGTTTCGGTGGTGGCGATATTGCCTTTGCGGCTAATCCCTTCCAGCAGATCGCCTTTGGTGATACCGGTGGCAGAGAAGATGACGTTATCGCTACGCGCCATATCGCCCAGACGCAGCACTTTACCCGCTTCGATGCCCATCGCTTTGCAGCGTGCCAGCTCCTGCTCGCCAATGCGACGATTCTCTTCGTTGTCGCCTTTGACGTCATGACGAGCCAGCAGACGACCATTCATATCGCCATCTAATGCGCGGATCACCGCCGCTGAAACCACGCCTTCTGGGGCGCCGCCAATACCGTACAGCACGTCAACTTCACTGTCTGGCATACAGGTAAGAATCGAGGCTGCGACATCGCCATCAGGAATGGCAAACACGCGCACGCCGAGTTGCTGCATTTCTGCGATAATTGCGTCGTGGCGCGGTTTCGCCAGAATAGTGACCGTCAGTTCGCTTAACGGTTTGCCGAGTGCCGCTGCAACATTGCGTAGGTTATCCGCCAGCGGCAGATTCAGGTCAATGGTGCCCTTAGCTCCCGGTCCGACGATCAGCTTTTCCATATACATATCCGGCGCATTAAGGAAGCAGCCCTTATCGCCGACAGCCAGCACCGCCAGCGCGTTAGCCTGACCCATCGCCGTCATGCGCGTGCCTTCAATCGGGTCAACAGCAATATCTACCGCATCGCCGCGACCAGTACCGACTTTTTCACCAATGTAGAGCATCGGTGCTTCGTCGATTTCGCCTTCACCAATGACGATGGTGCCGTCAATGTTGACCTGGTTGAGCATAATACGCATGGCGTTTACCGCCGCGCCGTCAGCGGTGTTTTTATCGCCGCGTCCTAACCATTTGTAGCCAGCCAGCGCCGCAGATTCGGTGACGCGGGAAAATTCGATGGCAAGTTCTCGTCTCATAGCAAACTCTAAGCAGTAAGGAATGGCGCGAAGTGTAGCACAGGGGAAGGGCGGGATTATTGATGTGTGCGGGGTTGCCCCCGCACGGTTTCAGAGTCTGCATGATGCCGGATATGTATCCGCCTCGTAGGCATGATAAGACGCGTCAGCGTCGCATCAGACGATCAGCATCAGACGATCAGCATCAGACAATCGTTCAGATGTCTGACATCACTCCTCGTGTTCTTCCCACGCCATCGCGCGTTTAACCGCTTTTTTCCAGCCAGCGTAACGGTAATTACGCTCAGTGGTTTCGATGCCTGGACGGAACTCGCGCTCAATCACCGCTTTCTCTTGCAGCTCGTCGAGGTTCTGCCAGAAACCGACCGCCAGACCAGCAAGATAGGCCGCACCCAACGCAGTCACTTCGCGAACTTCCGGACGCTCAACGCGGGTGCCGAGAATATCCGACTGGAACTGCATCAGGAAATTGTTCGCCACAGCACCGCCGTCCACGCGCAGCGCGTGCAGACGAATACCGGAGTCGGCCTGCATCGCTTCCAGTACGTCACGCGTCTGATAAGCAATAGACTCCAGCGTCGCGCGGATGATGTGGTTAGCATTCACCCCACGAGTCAGACCGAAAATCGCCCCGCGCGCATACGGATCCCAGTACGGCGCGCCCAGACCGGTAAAGGCCGGAACGACATATACGCCGTTGGTATTTTGCACTTTGGTGGCAAAGTATTCGGAATCGTCGGCGTCGCTAATCAGCTTCATCTCATCGCGCAACCACTGAATCGATGCGCCCGCCATAAATACCGCGCCTTCCAGCGCATAGTTCACTTCGCCAGTCGGGCCACAGGCGATGGTCGTAAGCAGGCCGTTTTCTGATGTCACCGCTTTCTCACCGGTATTCATCAACATAAAGCAGCCTGTACCATAGGTATTCTTCGCCATCCCTTCTTTAACGCACAACTGACCGAATAACGCCGCCTGCTGATCACCCGCGATCCCGGCGATCGGAATACGTGTGCCGCCTTTACCGCCGATGTTGGTCTGACCGTATACTTCCGAAGAGCGACGCACTTCTGGCAGCATCTCGCGCGGGATATCCAGTGCGTCGAGCATTTTGTCGTCCCAGTCCAGAGTATGGATGTTGAACAACATGGTGCGAGACGCGTTGGTGTAATCGGTCACGTGAACGCGACCTTGAGTCATTTTCCAGATAAGCCAGGTATCAACCGTACCAAACAGCAGTTCACCACGACGCGCACGCTCGCGGGAGCCTTCCACATGGTCGAGGATCCACTTCACTTTGGTGCCAGAGAAGTACGGGTCAATGACCAGACCGGTGTTATTACGAATGTACTCTTCCATGCCATCGCGTTTGAGATGCTCGCAAATCTCAGCGGTACGACGGCACTGCCAGACAATGGCGTTATAGATAGGCTTGCCGGTTTCTTTTTCCCAGACGATAGTGGTTTCTCGCTGGTTAGTAATCCCAATAGCTGCAATTTGATCGGAACTGATATCGGCTTTCGCCAGCACTTCTACCAGCGTAGAGCTTTGGGTGGCCCAGATTTCCATTGGGTCGTGTTCTACCCAGCCTGGTTTTGGGTAGATTTGCTCAAATTCGCGCTGTGACACGCTAATGATATTGGCATCGTGATCCATCACGACTGCGCGGGAGCTGGTGGTGCCCTGGTCGAGCGCAACGATATATTTTTTTTCAGTCATGTTTAATTGTCCCGTAGTCACATTACAGTGAAGCTTTTTGTTCTGAAGGAGTTGTGATCTCCTTTTCTTCCACAACACAGATATCGCAAGGCAAATGGCGGCCAATCAGTTTGCGGTAGGCAAATGCACCTACAATCGCGCCAACGATAGGGCCAAAAAGCGGCACAAGGAAGTAAGGAATGTCTCTGCCGCCGGTAAAGGCGACCTTGCCCCAGCCCGCCAGCCAGGCAAAGACTTTCGGACCGAAGTCACGCGCTGGGTTCATGGCAAAGCCTGTCAATGGACCCATAGATGCGCCGATGACCGCAATCAGTAGACCAATCAACAACGGTGCCAATGGCCCACGCGGTACACCGTTACCATCGTCCGTGAGCGCCAGGATCAGCCCCATCAGAATAGCGGTAATCACCATTTCAACTGCGAAAGCCTGCACAAAATTGATATGAGGGTTAGGGTAAGTAGAGAATGTGCCCGCCAGATCAACACTTTCGACGCTGCCGCGAACAATATGATGGGTCTGTTCGAAGTCGAGGAATAAATTGTAGTAAAGCCCGTAAACTAATGCCGCAGCGCAGAAAGCACCGGCAACTTGTGAAACGATAAAAGGAATAACTTTTCGCTTGTCGAAACAGGCAAACAGCCACAACGCAATAGTGACAGCGGGATTAAGATGCGCGCCGGAAACCCCTGCGGTCAGGTAGATGGCCATTGCCACCCCTAGTCCCCAAATGACACTGATTTCCCACTGACCAAAAGACGCACCAGCGACTTTAAGTGCTGCAACGCAACCCACACCGAAAAAAATCAACAACCCGGTCCCTAGGAATTCAGCAATGCACTGGCCTTTCAAGGTTGATGTTTGACTCATAATCGGATCCTGAAGAGTTAATGTTTGTTGTAAGCGTGAAAGTCACTGACGTTCACGATGCTTGTAGGCATCCTGTGAATTTATCGTTAACGAGCAAAAACGAGAAATATCGAAATCAAAATGTGTGTGCCGCGTCATAAAATGAGCGTTATCGCGCCATTTCTTTCATATTTTCTTACATGATGCACGTTTGTTAAATCATTCTTGCAACAAATTTTTTAACATTTTCGATTCGTGTGGATTATGTCACCAGGAGAAGGATGAAAAGTGTGGCAAACTGGAATCTGCAAGGCGTGCTGCTGGACAGAGATGGCGCGGCTTCATACAATCGGAGCTAACGAAAACGCGCACGTATTTATTAAGGCGTCACCGATAATCGGGACGAGGATTTATATCCATCAACGCCTTGCAATTCAGGAGAGGTATGACAATGTCATTAGAAGTGTTTGAGAAACTGGAAGCAAAAGTACAGCAGGCGATTGATACCATCACTTTGTTGCAGATGGAAATCGAAGAGCTGAAAGAAAAAAACAACTCACTGTCGCAGGAAGTTCAGAATGCCCAGCATCAGCGTGAAGAGCTGGAGCGTGAGAACAACCATCTGAAAGAACAGCAGAACGGCTGGCAGGAACGTCTGCAGGCTCTGCTGGGTCGCATGGAAGAGGTTTAATCTTTTCCACTCAGAGGCGCCGCAAGGCGCCTTATTTTTTACTTCACTGCATTTTTAGCAGAAAGCATAATCCCCATCGCCTGTTGGCGATATTTATCTGCCGTATCTGGCTCCATCAATGCAATGATCCCCACAGCCCTGGGGGTGTCCTCAAGATAAACACTGATGGTTCTCTTCTGCTGACCATCGAAATTTATCAACACATCCTGATACTTACAGGTGAAATGTTTGGCATTACAGTCATGAAATTGGAAGGTTTCTTCATTGTATTGATCCTTGAGATTGTCTCGCTGCATCTTCTTTAACTCTTCCAGCGAGTCATCGGCGCTACGTCCTGCGGGTAGGCGGAAAGCAGAAATAAAGATGCTATTATCTTCACTTCTTATATCAATGGTTTTATCTGTACGAATGGAAATCGTTTTCCAGTGTCTGTTAGGGACAGTCACGGAAATAGCGGCATTCTCAAACGTATATTGCCATGGGGTGATTATGCGAAACGTATTGCTGATATTGGATAAAAGTAGTACCCCCAATACCCAACAGCACCCGCGAGTAAAACTGGCGAAGTTACGCGTTTTTTTAGCGAATGCGCACAGAATACCTGACACAAGCACGGGAAGTAACAGCGGCCCCAGAAGTACTGAACCGATATACTCGCCAACCATGCCAGGATCTCCAGACAGTAGGTTGCTGTGCTGAAGGTGACTAAGAAAAGCAGTTATTATCCATAGTATTAATAAGATAACGTATCTCATATCAATCCCTTATTATTAACATGCACATCAGATCATTGACGGGCAGAAAGCATCATTTTCATTACTTCTTCTTGATATTCGTCCAAATAATCTGGGTCGATGGCTGCGACCAGTTGTATCAAATTAGTGTTATCCAGTAGAGTCATGAAAATAGCATGTCTTACTTTGCCATCACTCATTGTTTGCACTCCTTCCTGATAAGCGCAGGTAAATCCCTGAACATCACAAACATGCATTTCTGCAGTTCCGTTTTGAGTCGCGGTAAGTTCCTCGATTGAATGTACACCGAGTTCATTTTGTGAGAAGGCAACAATAGCTAAAATAGCATGGGCATCCCGAGTCACCAGGGTTGGTCCTTGTTTTACTATATTGGTAACCCACTGTTTGCTCGGAACCATGACGGTGATACCTGGCCCCGGGAAAGTATATTCCCATGTGCTATGTCGTTCCCACACCGTATAGCTGCTATAGATAAGAAATAGCCCCATTAACCAACAAGTGCCGCGAATAAAGCTGCGGCTGCTTCTTTTTTTTATCGTTATACAGATGATTGTGGCGATAATAAATGATAAGGCAAGTGGGTTAAAAAATACGTTAGCAAAATATAAAATCATTTCACCCGTGTTGCCAGATAAAAGGAATTTGTAGCGGAAATGGTTAACGACTATAAGTAATAAATATATAAATAAAAGAATAATATTCTGCATGAATACGTCCATGTATAAAAAAGGGGAATTTAATTCCCCTTTTAACGCATGGCAGATACTTATTCAATATCCAGCGGATCTTCAGAAAGAATAATCCCGGTATTGTCGGCGTAGAGATGGTCGCCGGAGAAGAAGGTGACGCCGCCAAAGTTGACGCGGACGTCGCTTTCGCCAATGCCTTCGCCAGCAGCACCGACCGGAATTGCCGCCATCGCCTGGATGCCGATATCCAGCTCTTCCAGGTCATCTACCTGACGCACCGCGCCGTAAATGACCAGGCCTTCCCATTCATTTTGTACTGCCAGACGCGCCAGTTCAGCATCGACCAGTGCGCGACGAACAGAACCACCGCCATCGACGACAAGAACACGACCACGACCATTCTGTTCGAGCAGATCATACAGCAACCCGTTGTCCTCGAAACATTTTACCGTGATGATTTGTCCGCCAAACGACGCCCGTCCACCAAAGTTGGAGAACAGCGGTTCCACGACGTTGACATCTTCTTGATAGATGTCACAAAGCTCGGAAGTATCGTATTTCATAGGCTTAACATTCAGTTGCTGCGAGAATTTTCAGTATATCGCGCTATGTGGGTTGTTGGCAAAATCATCAATTGTTAATTGATATTTGTCAGTTATGCTGCCCACTGGCTTAGGAATATCCCTAAAACAAACAGCAAGTTAGTCAGTAATGCGCCCTTGACAGTGCGTTCCAGCATTGGTCGCATCGCTACCGGATCCATTTCACGCATCACATAACGAGCCTGTTTCACCAATAATGGCGTTGCCAGCAGGAACAACCAGCCCCACAGGCTGTGCAGCGAAAAGAGATTAAACAGCGCCAGGCACACCAGTGAGCCCATCAGCAGGCAGGCATGGTAACGACGTGCGTTTACTGCACCTAAGCGCACCACCAGCGTGTTTTTGCCATTCTCGCGGTCGCTATTAATATCACGCAGGTTATTAATGTTTAGAACCGCTGTTGCCAGCAGGCCACAGGCGGTCGCCGGAAGGATCAATGCCGGAATCAACGTATGCGCCTGCAAATACCAGCTCCCCATCACGCTCAACCAGCCAAAGAAAACCAGTACGGAAATATCACCCAGACCGATATAACCATAAGGGCGATTGCCCACGGTGTAGGTGATAGCGGCGATGATCGACAACCCGCCCAGAATCAGGAAGCCGACAAAATCGGCCAGCGTATGGCACGCCACTGCGACCAGCGCCAGTCCGGAGAGACAGATGAGCACGACGGTAATGATGAGCGCCCGTTTCATCTCTTGCTGGGTAATAACCCCTTTTTGCATACCACGTAGTGGTCCGATACGGTCAGGTTTGTCGCTGCCTTTGACGGCATCGCCGTAATCATTGGCGAGGTTAGAGAGAATTTGAAGCAGTCCGGCGGTAATCAGTGCCAGCAGGGCGACCAGCGGATCGAAGTGACCTTGCCACCATGCCAGTGCTGTCCCGACGATAATTGCAGCAAAGGCGAGGGGGAGGGTTTTAGGTCGTAAACTTTCCAGCCACGCCTGAGTTCGGCTAATTTGTTGTTCAGTCATAATACGCGCCAATAAAAATGGGGCCTTTCAGCCCCATCAAACAATGATGAAAATGATTGAACGCGATTATAGGATAAAACGGCTCAGATCTTCATCTGCCACCAACGCATCCAGATGTTTGCTCACATAATCTGCGTCAATGGTGATAGTTTGACCGCTTAAATCGCTGGCGTCGTAGGAAATCTCTTCCATCAAACGCTCCAGAACGGTATGTAAACGACGTGCACCGATGTTTTCGGTAGATTCGTTCACCTGCCATGCCGCTTCCGCGATACGCTTAATACCGGAATCCGTAAATTCGATATTCACGCCTTCAGTCGCCATCAGTGCTTTGTATTGCACGGTGATAGAGGCATTCGGCTCGGTCAGAATGCGCTCGAAGTCGCTGGTGGTCAGCGCCTGGAGTTCGACGCGGATCGGCAGACGACCTTGCAGTTCCGGGATCAGGTCAGACGGTTTCGCTACCTGGAATGCACCAGAAGCGATAAACAGAATGTGGTCAGTTTTGACCATCCCGTGTTTGGTAGAAACGGTGCAACCTTCTACCAGCGGCAGCAGGTCACGCTGAACGCCTTCACGAGAAACATCCGGACCAGAAGACTCGCCGCGCTTACAGATTTTGTCGATTTCGTCGATAAACACGATCCCGTGCTGTTCAACGGCGTCGATAGCGTCTTGCTTCAGTTCTTCCGGGTTAACCAGTTTCGCCGCTTCTTCTTCAATCAGCAGCTTCATGGCGTCTTTGATTTTCAGCTTACGTGCTTTTTGCTTCTGACCGCCCAGGTTCTGGAACATGGACTGCAACTGGCTGGTCATCTCTTCCATTCCCGGAGGCGCCATAATTTCAACGCCCATCGGTGCTGCGGCAAGATCGATCTCGATTTCTTTGTCATCGAGCTGGCCTTCACGCAGTTTTTTGCGGAATGCCTGACGGGCAGCGGACGGCTCCTGCTGCTGTTCGGTCTGTCCCCAGTTGTTTTTAGCTGGTGGGATCAGCACGTCGAGAATGCGCTCTTCTGCCAGTTCTTCAGCGCGATAGCGGTTTTTCTCGATAGCTTGTACACGCACCATTTTCACGGCGGCATCGGTCAGATCGCGGATGATAGAATCGACTTCTTTACCCACATAACCGACTTCGGTGAATTTGGTCGCTTCAACTTTGATGAACGGCGCGTTTGCCAGTTTTGCCAGGCGACGGGCGATTTCAGTTTTACCGACGCCAGTCGGGCCGATCATCAGGATATTTTTCGGAGTCACTTCATGGCGCAGCTCTTCGTTGAGCTGCATACGACGCCAGCGGTTACGCAGTGCAATCGCCACGGAACGCTTGGCGTTATCCTGGCCAATGATGTGCTTATCAAGTTCGCTGACGATTTCGCGTGGGGTCATTTCAGACATGGGAGATCCTTACGCTTTGTAGCTTAATTCTTCGATGGTGTGGAAATGGTTGGTATAGATGCAAATGTCGCCTGCAATATCCAACGCCTTTTCAGCAATTTCACGGGCGCTAAGTTCAGTGTTTTCTAACAGCGCGCGCGCCGCAGCCTGGGCGTAAGGGCCGCCGGAGCCGATAGCAATAAGATCGTTTTCTGGCTGCACCACGTCACCGTTACCGGTGATGATAAGCGATGCAGTTTCATCCGCGACTGCCAGCAGTGCTTCAAGTTTGCGCAACATGCGATCGGTACGCCAGTCTTTTGCCAGCTCAACGGCGGCTTTGACCAGATGGCCCTGATGCATTTCCAGTTTACGTTCAAACAGTTCGAACAGCGTAAAAGCATCCGCAGTACCGCCTGCAAAGCCCGCGATGACTTTGTCGTTGTACAGACGGCGGACCTTTTTCACGTTGCCTTTCATTACGGTATTGCCCAACGTGGCCTGACCATCACCAGCGATGACCACATGGCCGTTACGGCGTACGCTTACTATAGTTGTCACGAGCTGACCCCTTGGTTACGAATACAGAGTACAAACCCCGTACAAAAGTACGGGGCATAATGCAATTATAGATGGGGGGGATTTTGAGGGTTTCAACCCCCGGCGGCGAGCCGAATGCAGTTTGTATGACCCGCCATCTTCAGGCGATTGAGGGTGCTGTCTGCGTTCTCTTTGCCTTTCACCGGGCCAATGACCACACGATTCCAGCCATTGTTGGTGGTAATTTTCGAGTCAAAACCTTCGAACGCCAGCTGAGCACGTACCGTCTCTGCCTGTTCTGCGCCTCTGAACGAACCGCACTGTACCATCCAGCGGCGTTCATCTTTTTTCTCTGCTGTCGGTTTTGGCGCGTCAGCTGCACGAGCAACTGGCGCAGCTTGCTGCGGCTTCGACTGCGCGGTAGTGTGCGCAGGGGTTTGCAGCAGATCCTGGTACGGCTGCTGAGTAGAAGCCGGTTTTGACTGGCGCGGCTGCGACTGAACCGGCGCGGCTTGCGACGTACGCGTCTGTTGTTGCCAGCTTTGTTCGGTCGTACGCGACTGCTGAGCCAGGCGTTGCTGTTCCGCTAACTGCTGCGCCTGACGCTGGCGTTGTAGCGTTTGCTGGCGCTGTTCTGGCGTTTGCTCATTCCACGGAACTTCAACTAACTGCGTTGGCTGCTGGCGCATATCGGCCTGCATTTGTTCAAGAAGCTGGCGCTGTTCTGGTGTCAGTTGCTCCGGCGTTTTTACTTCACCACCGGCAGAAGGTTCTGTTGGCGCACGCACACCCGGCTGGCGACTTTCCAGCTCTTTAATGTAGCGCCAGCGTTCTTCCGGTTTCGGAGGTAGTCCGTTTCCGGTCACTTTCTGGCTTTGCAGCGTCTCGGACTCTTCTTTCTTGTGATGCGTAATGAAGTACAGACCACCGATAAAGGTCACAAGAACGGCGGCAGCAATAGCGACCATTGCGGGAGAAACCGCAGGCAGATTTCGTTGCTTTTTCCGTGAGGTACTCTTTTTTCGCCGCGAAGGTGCCGGTTGGCTGCGGCGTACATAATCTCGTTGTGCCACTATCGTTTCGCTGTATTTATTCGTTCGTCAGCCCGCCATGTTACTTAAGCGGCGGGCCTTTGACCAGTCACGGAAGCCTTAAAGGTTTACTTTAAGTCAATGTGCGTGTCGATCCCCGGATAATAAGCTCGCAGTCCATTAAACGTGAGCCGCTGCCGACCGTTTGCCCCTGCATTTGGTCAAGCAATAACAACATTGCCTCCCGACCAATTTCATAGCGCGGCTGTGCGATGGTTGTCAGTGGCGGATCACAAAATTGCGTCAGGTCGATGTTATCAAAACCGATTATGGAAAGGTCATCAGGAATTTTCAGCCCCTGACGTTTCGCCTGCGAAAGCGCGCCAAGTGCCATCACATCGCTATGACAGAAAACAGCAGTTGGCGGTTGCGGAAGGTCAAGCAACTGCTGCATGGCTTTACTTCCGGCGTCGAAGGTGAAGTCGCCACGGGCGATATATTGTGGATCAACCATAATTCCGCAGCGACGCAGCGCCTGAACGTAACCTTGCAGGCGATAGTGACACAGCGGCATTTCTTCCGGACCAGCAATACAGCCGATCAATTTATGCCCCTGTTCATACAGGTAATTTACCGCATCAAATGCAGCAGTCAGGTTGTCGATATGAACTGTAGGCAGTTCCAGCTCCGGTGCAAATTCGTTCGCCATCACCATCGGCGGCAGATTACGCTGTTCCTCAATGCTGGCATCAAACGGCAGCCTTGAACCAAGCAGCAACATGCCATCAATTTGCTTAGTGATTATCAAATCGATAAAGGTTTTTTCCTGCTGGTTTTGATGTGCACAGTCGCCAATCAGTACCAGATATCCATGACTTGCTGCCGTAATTTCGATACCGCGAATAATTTCGCTAAAGAAGGGATCGCAGATATCCGGGACAATCACCAGAATGGTGCGGGACTCATTACGCTTGACGTTACGCCCCATCGGCTGCGGTAAATAACCCACTTCCCGGGCGGCTTTTTCAACCCGGTTACGAGTCGCCAGGGAGACCTTATCTGGATTCATTAACGCTCGGGAGACGGTCGCCGTAGAGACTTTTGCTTTCAGGGCGACGTCTTTCATGGTTGCGGCAGTTTCCTGCTTCTTCGCTTTCACACTCACTCCTCGCCTGGCACGTCAGGCGTACTACATCCGTGTTTACTTCACATCGGCAACATTTTTAGCAGATAGCGCGTGAAAACGGTTACAGAATTTTCATGAAAAGTGTGATGAATATTTAATTTTTCGATCCGCCTCGCATCGTTAGCGGTTTAACCCTCAATAGGATCGACATCCAGCACCCATTTCACTTTCCGTGAATCCGGTATTGTATTAATAAGCGCCAGTGTACCGTTAATGATGTGCTGTAAGCGCACGCGGGAAGGATGTTGCAGCAGGATTTGCCAGCGCCAGCGACCGCCGCGTTTAGGTGCCAGTGCCGGAACCGGACCGAGAACCCACAGTTTGTCATCCGCCAGCGGACTGGAGAGGATGAGATTTCGCAACTGTTGCAGGAACAGCGGCGCGTGCTGATTGTTATGATCCTCCGCGCGCACAATCACGTGGCTGGTCCACGGTGGTAGTTGCATCATTCGTCGTTCGGCCAGCGCCTGTTCCGCAAAGGCGTCGTAGCCTTTATAGAGCAACGTTTGCAAGAGAGGATGTTCCGGATGATGTGTTTGCAGCACCACTTCGCCCTGTTTACCCGCGCGCCCCGCACGACCGGCGACCTGGGTGTAAAGCTGGGCGAAACGTTCTGCGGAACGAAAATCGGCAGAAAACAGCGCGCCGTCCACGTCCAGTAACGCCACAAGTGTGACATCCGGAAAGTGGTGGCCTTTCGCCAGCATTTGTGTGCCAATCAAAATCCGCGCGCCGCCGCGATGCACTTCCGCCAGTTGCTGCTCCAGCGCGCCTTTGCGACTGGTAGTGTCACGATCAATACGTGAAATGGGTACACCAGGGAACATCGGGGCAAGCGTCTGCTCAAGCTGCTCGGTGCCCAGGCCCACGGGCACAAGATGCGTGGAGCCGCAGGAAGGGCACTGACGCGGCACTGGGCGCTGGCTGTCGCAGTGATGACAGCGCAGATGCTGCTGCGCCTGATGCAGCGTGTAGTAGTGATCGCAACGTGGGCATTCGGCTATCCAGCCACAGTCGTGGCACAGTAGCGCAGGCGCAAAGCCACGGCGGTTAAGAAAGAGAATGACCTGGTTATTGGCCTGTAAATGCTGGCGCATACGGGTGATTAACGCCGGAGCCAGCCCCGCCTGCACCTTCTGACCTTTTAAATCCAGCACGTGTTGAATTGCCGGACGCGCATTACCCGCCCGACGCGTCAGGCGCAGCAGACGATATTTTTTCTGCTGCACGTTGCATAACGTTTCAAGTGCCGGCGTTGCCGAACCGAGAATAATTGGGATTTGCTCGCTGTGCGCGCGATACACCGCCAGGTCGCGGGCATGGTAGCGCCAGCCTTCCTGTTGCTTGTAGGAGCTGTCATGTTCTTCGTCGATGACAATCACGCCGAGATTTTTAAACGGCGTAAACAGCGCGGAGCGGGTGCCGATGACAATCGCCGCCTCGCCATTTTTCGCTTTCAGCCACGCCGAAAGACGCTCGCTGTCGTTCAGACCGGAATGCAGAACTTCCACGGGCGCATTAAACCGTTCACGAAAACGGGCGATAGTTTGTGGTGTCAGGCCGATTTCCGGCACCATTACCAGCGCCTGTTTGCCCTGAGCGAGCACGTTTTCCAGCACGCTGAGATAAACTTCTGTTTTACCGGAGCCGGTGACGCCCGCCAGCAGCCAGGCGGAAAATGTATCTGCCGCGCTATGGATGGCACCAACGGCGGTGGCTTGTTCAGTATTTAGTCGCAACCGCTCGCCAGAAACGGCATAGTTCGTTCGCCAGTCAATAAATTCCGGTGTTTCGCTTGCCAGTTCGCACAAACCTTTTTTACGCAGCGCCTGCAACGCGGCATCATTAAATTCGAGCGTGGCAACCTGGTCGCGCCAGATTTTCCCTTGCCGCAATGCCGCCAGCGCCTGTTGTTGCTTTGGCGAACGTTTCAGGCTGTTAATATCCACCGCCTGACCTTGCTCGGTGGCAAACCAGTACCACATGGGCGCGTTCGCCGCAGGCCGCCCCTGGCGCAGTAAAATCGGCAAGGCATGAAACAACACATCGCCAATTGGATGATGATAGTAATCCGCCGCCCATAGCAGTAATCGCCAGACGGAGTGAGTAAACACCGGCTCAACGTCCAGCACTTCAACTACCGCTTTTAGCTCGTTGAGCGGCAGCTCGCTGACATCGCTAACTGACACCACAATCCCGATGCGTTCTTGCTGTTTACCAAACGGCACGCGCACGCGACACCCGGCTTTAACCGTCATGCCTTCAGGCAGCAGATAGTCAAAGGTTCGGGGAAGCGGAACGGGCAAGGCAACGTGAGCAACGGGCATAGCATCATCCTGACTTGAAATTCGGTGGAACAGTATACACATTGCCGTAGAGGAGTGCGGATCAGTTTGCATACGCTGGTTAATTTCTGTATGATTCGGCGCCTTTGATACGAAATGATCGTATTGAAACTATACTTTAAACATCGCGTGGTGTCTGGCGTTAGGGCTGGAAGAGCGACGCGGCCTTAAACCGAGGTTTTCCCATGAAAAAAGATATTCACCCGAAATACGAAGAAATTACTGCTAGCTGCTCTTGCGGTAACGTAATGAAAATCCGCTCCACCGTTGGTCATGACCTGAACCTCGACGTGTGCAGCAAGTGCCACCCGTTCTTCACTGGCAAACAGCGTGATGTTGCTACCGGTGGCCGTGTTGACCGCTTCAACAAGCGTTTCAGCATCCCGGGCAGCAAATAAGACCGGATTTCCGAAAAAAGCGCCGCACGGCGCTTTTTTTGTGCCTGAAAACCTACATTAGCAACATAACTCATTGAGTTTGTGTCTTTTTATCTTTCTTCTCATAGCGAAAATCCATTTTATCAATACCGTATTTTTTCATGCGTAAATACAGCTTTTTTCTGGGTATCTGAAAGTAATCGGCAACGTCGTTGATACGACCCTGATGGAAGTTGAGTGCATCAATAATTATTTGTCTTTCATAAGATTCTACGAGTTCATCCAGCGGGGCTGGATCCGTCTCCATCATCTGCAAACTGACCGAATCGTCCAGCATTAAAACGCCGACTGCCACCAGTTCTGCCGCATTCACCAATTCAATAATATTACCAGGCCAGGTACGCGCCATCAGTCGCTTATAAAAAGCTTTTCCCAACAGCGGCTGCTGGCGATTTAATCGTTTACAGGTGAGGGTCAGATAATGGTGAAAAATAGGTTCAATATCCCCCGGTCGCTGGCTGAGTGGTGGGCATTCAATGTGGGTGAGTGAAAAAAGAAAATACAATGCAGGAATAATTTTTTGTGCGGCAGCCAGTTCAGCCAGAGGGCTTTGATTAACAACAATCAGACGAAATGACCGATCCTGGGGTCTTTCCTGGTACTGGATCAAGGCGCGCTGATTTTCTGGCGTTAAATGCTCAAGTTCTTTTAATAACAGCGTGCCACCTTTTGCTTCTTTCACCCATTCTTCCAGGGGCTGCGGGCTATTGGCGCTGAGTGTGCGTTCAATTAAAGGCCTTTCCTTGCGAGAACTAAATTGATGAAGATAGTGGGCGGCTAATGTTCTTCCTGTGCCAGGTTCGCCGTAAAAGCAGACGGGAAGATCGGTTTCTGCCAGCGTTTCAAGCTGTTGACGTGTCTGGCGAATCCAACCACTGTTACCGATTAAGTGCCGATTAAACTGAGCGTGTCGCCATTTTTTTTGTTCCAGATAAGCCTCACGTTCAGCCAGTGCTTTTTCGATAAGTGAGAGAAATTGTTCCGGATTGATCGGCTTTTGCAGGAAATCCCACGCTCCCTTTTTTACTGCTTCAACTGCCATGGGGACATCGCCATGCCCGGTGATCATCAGAATGGGAAGATTAGGGTCAATCAGCATTATTTTTTCCAGTAGCGTAATGCCTGAAATATCCGGCATACAAACGTCGCACACCACGATGCCTTCCCACGTGTTTTGCAGTAATTGTAGAGCCTCAGAAGGGTTGCTACAGGTACATACGACATAACCCTCTTGTTGTAAGAGAGTGCTGTAGGCTTGCAGAACATCATTGTCGTCATCAATTAACAGAATTGTTGGGGTGGTGTCTGTCATGCTTAAAGTTTCCTGAAACGTAGAATAACCAGCGCATGGCGGTCGAGAGTTGACGCGATATATAACTCTCCCTGGCACTGGCGCATAATAGAATGGCTAATCGAAAGGCCAATACCCAAACCTACAGCTTTGTCCGTGGTAAAAGGCGTTAATAGTCGATCAGCCAGATGCACTGGCCAGCCTTTTCCATTATCAGCAATATATAGCGTTACAGTGGAGGCTTCTTCTTCAAAGCTGATGGTTATTGTGGGTGATTGCTCCAGAGTGGCTTCCAGGGCATTCGTAAACAAATTAACTAAAACTTGTTGAATCAAAACATCATCGCCATAAACGGCAGGGAAATTATCAGGGTAGTGAAGAGAGGCCTTCAGTGGTCGATGTTTCAATGCCAGAAGTTCCCAGGATGAATAAATTACCTGCTGTAAATTGATTGCACCGCCAGCCAGTTCACTATCTCGACGGCGGGCAAAGTTGCGCAATCTTTTAACGATGTTATCCATGCGCTCGACCAACGATCGCATTGTGACAATATAATTTTTCACCAAACCAACATCTTGTTGTTCCAGCGCGCGGTTGGCGCTGAAAAGATACATAGATAATGCATTAAGTGGTTGATTAATTTCATGTGCCAGTGTTGTCATTGTCTGCCCAACCACGGCCAGTTTTGCAGTTTGGATCAATTCACTTTGTGTTGTACGAAGGTTTTTTTCTGTCGCAATACGCTCGCATATTTCCTGTCCCAGTTGACGTTGCTGTTGATTAATTTTTTCAATAGTCTGGCGGAGCAGGTTGGCAATTCTCCCAAGTTCATCGTTGCCGGAGACCGGGATATCAGCATCGAGTTCACCATTGCTTAACTTGACAACGGCATCATTCAATAACTGAAATCGGCGGATCATTCTGGGACGAATGTAGAGGTAATTTACCAGAATGACGAATAGTAAGGCGGTAACCATAGCCGCCAAAATCAATAGCCCGCTGATTTGCATTATTTTTTCCAATCGGAGATTGAATGTTTGCAATTGTTGATGGCTATTACCTAATTGCGCTTCTAATTGAGCGCGTATTTGCGTAAATACACGCTCTTTATCCCCGATAGTACTCATGAGTGTTTGTTGAGCTTGTTGCCAGGCGGCCAGGGTTCCGGGTAGATAATTTTGCTGAGTACCCAACTCCCACAAGGAATAAACTGTCTGGTGTAATGTAATGGTACTGGAATAAGAAGATAACGACCGCACATTTTCGTCAATGCTGTGTTTCAAAAAATTCAAATACTGAATATGTTGTTTTAACGCGCCTATATCTCCGCTATGCGTGTTAAGCATCTCCTTTAGCGTACTGACGATTTGGGTTTCTATATGTGAAAGTTCGAAAACGAGCTGCAATTCTTTTTGAATGGTTTGCTGAGCATTTTGCAAACTCTGTTTTTCGGGTAGATCTTTTCGTTGGCTGAGTTGATTTAGCAACGACGATTGTTGCCAACTTAAATCCTGAGTAAGTGAGTTGAGTTCATTATTAAAGTCATCATGCAGCCAGTTAACTCTTGAGGATATAACGTCGAGTTTCCCTTTTTCCTGATTGTTGTTGTTCAATGCGTTATCGAGCTTGTTAAGCAGTCTGGCACTACTGGCGACCTGTTGGTTAAGCGCACGTTGATGTACTGAATCAAGATGAGGGTTAATAGCCTTAATTTTTTGTAGCCGTTGTTCAATCTGCTCCCTTACCTGAAGACGACTAGCGGTATTGGTTGTCTGTTGTAGCTCATTAAATTCGTTTACCAATGCGGTGAGGTTTTCTTCAAAAAGAAATGAAGCCTGAATCCTCGGGAAATAATCATCAAGCGCGTAGCGAACCTGAGAATTTTGTTCATACCAGGAATAGAGGCTGACTACGCTAACGAATAGCGTAAGAACGGCGCTAAAAACAAAGGCGAGCCGTAAGCTCGTCCCTATAGTATGTAGTTGTTTCACTTTAACGACTCAAGTTGTGTGTTCACCAATTGCTGCTGATGCAGGAAAAACTGCTGCCATGCCATGAGCTGAGCTTCACGAAAGCCTGATTGCAGTTCGAATTGCTGCAGGTACATGGCATTAACGGACTGCTCCGGGGTAACAGGAACTGCTGTTAATAATGCACGCACATCTGGCAATTTACGCTTAAGCCGATGTTCTGCGGCATATAATGATTTCCAACTGTTTTGAAGCTCGGTAAGGCGAAAAGTAATCGCATTATCAAATAACAGTTGCACAAGCTTTTGACGCTGCATAATCAACGGATAATCAAGGGAAGGGGTGGCAAATAATCGCAGTTGTTGATCCGCGAGTGGAGTACCGGAGGGTAGCGGATATACCGGATACTTTCCTGAATCAGAATCGCTTAATGCCTGTTGTCCTTCCTGGCTCAACAAAAAATTAATAAAACGCCCCGCCTCCTGTGGATGTTTACTACCGTTTGCGATGGCAATAAACATTGGTGCTGCGCGAGAGTTGGGGAAATAACTGAAACGTAAAGTTGAATTATTAAGCAGTACGTTAGCGTAATTGTCGATGACTGGACCAGCGTCTCCCAGCCCTGTACTGATCTTATTTGCTACGCCAAAGCTGCGTGATGAAATGGTAGCGAGATTACCGCCTATTTTCAGTAGAGTACCCCAACCATTACTCCATCCTTGTTGTTGCAGGAGATCTTCAATCATCAGATGTGTGGTATCTGAACGTGAAGGGCTGCTCATTAATAGTGTTCCTTGATAACGTGACCTGCTCAATTCCTTCCATGAAGTAGGTACTGGCTCATTTTTATCTTCCAGATGCGCCACATTAATCAGGATGCCATAGCCCGATACTGCAACCGCAACGGTGGTTGAACGAATAGATTCGGGTACTAACTTTCTGCTTGTTTCTATTTGATTATTAAATGGCTGGAGCAGATTTTTACTTTGCAACCGCTGTAGCAACATGGGAGATGAACTCAGTACCAGATCAATATTTTCACCCAATGGATTTTCTAGCAGGCGCTCAATGGATGCACTGGTTCGGTTAAGCGTTCGGATTTTGGTTGCCAGTGGTTGTTTTTGCCATTGACTGATAATGTGCTCCGTCGCTTCCGAAGAAAGCGTTGTAGCAATCACCAGCTCTTGCGCTGAGGTGACATTGACACATAAAACCCAACAGATTAATGCTCGCTGTATAATACGAATCATGTCAAAAATCCTATTAACGAGAGAAAAACTCTTACGCTGTAATTCATATCATTATCCGTTAGCTAATATACACAATGACTGTAAGACGCTGATGTCAGTATCGGAAATTTCATTAATTCAGATGTAACTAGCGTCACTATATCTGGAAGCGGTTATCAAAAAAAGATCAATATTGCACCTCTGAACATGTGTATCTTACGGAAATAGCGATTGTTACGGCTATTCCCGGTAATTAATTTCGACATTTGTGCTATCGGATTCAGGCCCTGACCGGATTCTATTGTTTCTTTGCGCCAGCCTTCAGAAGTCGGAAGAATGGCTTTAATTCGAGCGCAAATGTACTTGTCACGAGGGATAACATGAAAATGTTTAAGCCCTGCTTGTTGTTGAACGGTGATGGAAATTTTCATGTTGTGTAGCATGATCCTCCAACAGGGTAAAATCGAGCCTCTTCAATGATCACGTATATGGATACAAAATATGTGACTGACCTCAAAAACTGAAAAAATTAATAAAAGTAATTATTTTTTTATTGGGGCTGTTGTAACCCGTTAATGCTGAAATAATGGCTTCGTTCTATTTTGAGATATAAAAATGGGAAAGAAATGGAACATGACATTTGTATTTTTGAGTCAGTTTTGACTCATATGCCCTGTATTGTAACTTAAACTCACTTGCTTCACTATCTTCAAAACCAATGAAGCAAGGGCTTTTGCAATACTCATCAGAGAGTAGCAACTGGCATTGCTGTTTTAAATAACTCTATGAACTGGAAGGTGATATATGCTTTCTCTATTGAAACCTAAAGTGGCAACACATCAGGTTCCTGAAAGTGAAATAAAGAATACCTATAATCGTTATCGTATGCAGGCGCTATTTAGCGTGTTTATCGGTTATCTTTCGTATTATATTGTCAGGAATAACTTTGTTCTCTCCACACCTTATTTAAAGCAAGATCTTAATCTGTCTGCGACTCAAATAGGTCTACTTAGCAGTTGTATGCTGATCGCCTACGGTATTAGTAAAGGGGTAATGAGTAGTCTGGCAGATAAAGCGAACCCTAAAGTTTATATGGCTGTGGGGTTGGTTCTTTGTGCTCTCGTTAACGTGGCGCTTGGTTTTAGTTTTGCGTTCTGGATGTTTGCGGGACTTGTTATTTTAAATGGTCTCTTTCAAGGGATGGGGGTTGGTCCTTCGTTTATTACAATAGCCAACTGGTTCCCTCGTAAAGAACGAGGCATCGTCGGTGCGGTCTGGAATATTTCACACAATGTTGGGGGCGGTATTGTTGCTCCGATTGTTGGTGGTGCATTTGCTGTGCTGGGTACTGAACACTGGAAAATAGCAACATATGTTGTTCCAGCGATTGTCTCTGTTGTCATTGCTATCGTGGTACTGATGTCAGGTAAAGGTTCGCCCGTAAGTGAAGGTTTGCCGCCATTAAGCGAAATCGTCCCGGACGACATTAGCATTAAAGCAAAAGATGAGCGTGCGCCGGAAGATATGACTGCCTGGCAAATTTTTTGTACCTATGTGCTAAAAAACAAGAATGCATGGTTCGTCTCTTTCGTTGATGTTTTTGTCTATATGGTGCGTTTCGGAATTATCAGTTGGTTGCCTATTTACCTGTTAAGTGTGAAACATTTTACGAAGACTGAAATGAGCACGGCATTTTTAATCTTCGAATGGGCGGCGATTCCAACTACGTTATTTGCTGGCTGGTTGAGTGATAAATTATTTCATGGTCGCCGTATGCCACCCGCTATTATCAGTATGGTATTGATTTTCTTCTGCCTGCTGGGCTACTGGAAAAGTGACTCTCTGCTCTCTATTACCATTTTTGCTGCCTGCGTAGGCTGCCTTATTTATGTTCCGCAGTTCCTGGCTTCTGTTCAGACAATGGAAATTGTCCCCAGTTTTGCCGTGGGTTCTGCAGTCGGTTTGCGTGGTTTTATGAGCTATATTCTTGGCGCAACGCTTGGAACAAGTCTGTTTGGTGTTATGGTCGATCAGGTTGGTTGGGATGGCGGTTTTTATCTTCTGCTTGCTGGTGTTATCTGCTGCATTATTTTCTGTACGTTAACGCACTTTGGCGCGATCGCCATGGAACGACAGCGTCAAAATGACGTTGCTGAATTTTCGCAAGAGCTTCAGACCAGCAAAAGTTAGGTTTTAGGGGGCCAGTTATGATGCGATTGGCCCATTACCATGAAAACAGCGACCATTCTTTAGCAACGGTAGTGAGTTGCGGCGCATCGAAAACGGCTTGCGGTGAGACGACTGTTTCTTCAAGCGGGATATTTTTGCCGTAGCGTTCTTTGAGCTTTGCCTGAACCAGCGGGTTACTAAGATCGAACTCTTTTAGTTTTTGCTGCTCACCCACGCGCATTCCCAGCGCGTTCTGATAAACCTTCCACACCACTTCCGAACAGTACTGGCGATCGTCGCTCCACGAAAAACTGAAGTCATACGGTTTACCCAGATAACGTTTTGCCGTTTGCGCCAGTTTTTGCTGTTGTTCGGTTGTTAACCCACCTTCAACGCGGCGAACAATATATTTGCTATCTTCACCGTGGGCGATCCACTGCTTGAGCGGGGTGTATTTCACCGGGCCGACCGCTTCAAAGACGTAGGGCTTGTTGTTGCGCATCACCAACATACCGGTGTGGCTGTAATCGGAATCGGTCGCCAGTTGGATTGCTTTACTTTGCGATGAGCGAGAAATTTGAAAGATGATGTCGCCGGTTTGCGGTTGCCAGGCAAGGGCAGGCACAGAAACCAGCAGGCCGGGGAGCAGAAGCCTGTTTTTCATAGTTAAACGTCCATGTATAAAAAGCGGTGGGTTAGAGCAGAGCCGCTGACAACGTGCTCGTTGTTTATGCCGGATGCGGCGTGAACGCCTTATCCGGCCTACAAGTTCGTGCAAATTCAATAAATTGCAATATGACGTAGGCCTGATAAGCGTAGCGCATCAGGCGATTCCACTCTCCGCGCCGCTCTTTTCCGCTTTAGTATTCCCACGTCTCCGGGTTAATTCCCATCTCACGCATGATCTCTTTTGCCGCCTCCGGGATTTCGTCGCTGCGCTCTTTACGCAGATCGGCATCATCCGGCAGAGGTTGCCCGGTAAAGGCATGCAGAAACGCTTCGCACAGCAGCTCGCTGTTAGTAGCGTGACGCAGGTTGTTCACCTGACGACGCGTGCGTTCATCGGTGAGGATTTTTAACACCTTAAGAGGAATGGAAACCGTAATCTTTTTGACTTGTTCACTCTTCTTACCGTGCTCAGCGTATGGGCTGATATATTCGCCGCTCCATTCAGCCATGAGATACTTAATCCTCTTCGTCAATAAATTGAGACCAGACCACACAGTTTATAAGGGCACTGGTCATAAACCCGCATAGTTTACCGCACAGGCGCTACCGTGACATCGTGTAATGCGCCTGCCAGTGTGATAATGCATATAATTTTAACGGCAATTTCGGATTTGCTCAATCTATACGCAAAGAAGTTTAGATGTCCAGATGTATTGACGTCCATTAACACAATGTTTACTCTGGTGCCTGACATTTCACCAACAAAGCCCAGGAAACTTCATCACATGACGCGTAAACAGGCCACCATCGCAGTGCGTAGCGGGTTAAATGACGACGAACAGTATGGTTGCGTTGTCCCGCCTATCCATCTTTCCAGCACCTATAACTTTACCGGATTTAACGAACCACGCGCGCATGATTACTCGCGTCGCGGCAACCCAACGCGCGATGTGGTCCAGCGTGCGCTGGCAGAACTGGAAGGCGGTGCAGGTGCGGTGCTAACCAATACCGGCATGTCAGCTATTCACCTGGTCACGACCGTCTTTTTGAAACCCGGCGATCTGCTGGTTGCGCCGCACGACTGCTACGGCGGCAGCTATCGCCTGTTCGATAGCCTGGCAAAACGCGGTTGCTATCGCGTGTTGTTTGTTGATCAGGGTGATGAGCAGGCATTACGGGCGGCACTGGCAGAAAAACCTAAACTGGTGCTGGTAGAAAGCCCAAGTAATCCATTGTTACGCGTCGTGGATATTGCGAAAATCTGCCATCTGGCAAGGGAAGTCGGGGCGGTGAGCGTGGTGGATAACACCTTCTTAAGCCCGGCATTACAAAATCCACTGGCATTAGGTGCCGATCTGGTGTTGCATTCATGTACGAAATATCTGAACGGTCACTCTGATGTGGTGGCGGGCGTGGTGATTGCTAAAGATCCAGACGTGGTTACCGAACTGGCCTGGTGGGCAAACAATATTGGCGTAACGGGCGGCGCGTTTGACAGCTATCTGCTGCTGCGCGGTCTGCGTACTCTGGTGCCGCGTATGGAGCTGGCTCAGCGCAACGCGCAGGCGATTGTGAAATATCTGCAAACCCAGCCGTTGGTGAAAAAACTTTATCACCCATCGCTGCCGGAAAATCAGGGGCATGAAATTGCCGTGCGCCAGCAAAAAGGCTTTGGCGCAATGTTGAGCTTTGAACTGGATGGCGATGAGCAAACGCTGCGTCGTTTCCTGGGCGGGCTGTCGTTGTTTACGCTGGCGGAATCGTTAGGGGGAGTGGAAAGTTTAATCTCTCACGCCGCAACCATGACACATGCAGGCATGGCGTCAGAAGCGCGTGCTGCCGCCGGGATCTCCGAGACGCTGTTGCGTATCTCCACCGGTATTGAAGATGGCGAAGATTTAATTGCCGACCTGGAAAATGGCTTCCGGGCTGCAAACAAGGGGTAAAAATGAGTGTGATTGCGCAGGCAGGGGCGAAAGGTCGTCAACTGCATAAATTTGGTGGCAGTAGTCTGGCTGATGTGAAGTGTTATTTACGTGTCGCGGGCATTATGGCGGAGTACTCTCAGCCCGACGATATGATGGTGGTTTCCGCCGCCGGTAGCACCACTAACCAGTTGATTAACTGGTTGAAACTAAGCCAGACCGATCGTCTCTCTGCGCATCAGGTTCAACAAACGCTACGTCGTTATCAATGCGATCTGATTATCGGCCTGTTACCTGCCGAAGAAGCCGATAGCCTCATTAGCGCCTTTGTCAGCGATCTTGAACGCCTGGCGGCGCTGCTCGACAGCGGTATTAACGACGCGGTGTATGCGGAAGTGGTGGGCCACGGCGAAGTGTGGTCGGCGCGCCTGATGTCTGCGGTGCTTAACCAACAAGGACTGCCTGCGGCCTGGCTTGATGCCCGCGAGTTTTTACGTGCTGAACGCGCTGCGCAACCGCAGGTTGATGAAGGCCTTTCGTACCCGCTGCTGCAACAACTGCTGGTGCAGCATCCGGGCAAACGTCTGGTAGTGACCGGGTTTATCAGCCGTAACAACGCCGGTGAAACGGTGCTGCTGGGGCGTAACGGTTCCGACTATTCCGCCACCCAAATCGGTGCGCTGGCAGGCGTTTCCCGCGTAACTATCTGGAGCGACGTCGCCGGGGTATATAGCGCCGACCCGCGTAAAGTGAAAGATGCCTGCCTGCTGCCATTGCTGCGTCTTGATGAGGCCAGCGAACTGGCGCGTCTGGCGGCACCTGTCCTCCACGCCCGTACTTTACAGCCTGTATCCGGTAGTGAAATCGACTTGCAACTGCGCTGTAGCTACACGCCGGATCAAGGCTCTACACGCATTGAACGCGTGCTGGCTTCCGGTACAGGAGCGCGTATTGTCACCAGTCACGATGATGTCTGTTTGATTGAGTTTCAGGTGCCCGCCAGCCAGGACTTCAAACTGGCGCATAAAGAAATCGACCAGATCCTGAAACGCGCGCAGGTGCGTCCACTGGCGGTTGGCGTGCATAACGATCGCCAGTTGCTGCAATTTTGCTACACCTCGGAAGTGGCGGACAGTGCCCTGAAAATTCTCGACGAAGCGGGATTACCTGGCGAGCTGCGTCTGCGCCAGGGGCTGGCGCTGGTGGCGATGGTCGGGGCGGGCGTCACCCGTAACCCGCTGCATTGCCACCGTTTCTGGCAGCAACTGAAAGGCCAGCCGGTCGAATTTACCTGGCAGTCCGATGACGGTATCAGCCTGGTGGCAGTACTGCGTACCGGCCCGACCGAAAGCCTGATCCAGGGGCTGCATCAGTCCGTCTTCCGCGCGGAAAAACGCATTGGCCTGGTCCTGTTCGGCAAGGGCAATATCGGTTCCCGCTGGCTGGAACTGTTCGCTCGTGAGCAGAGTACGCTTTCGGCGCGTACCGGATTTGAATTTGTGCTGGCAGGCGTGGTGGACAGCCGCCGCAGCCTGTTGAGTTATGACGGGCTGGACGCCAGCCGCGCGTTAGCGTTCTTCAACGATGAAGCCGTCGAGCAGGATGAAGAGTCGTTGTTCCTGTGGATGCGTGCTCATCCGTATGATGATCTAGTGGTGCTGGACGTGACCGCCAGCCAGCAGCTTGCCGATCAATATCTCGATTTCGCCAGCCACGGTTTCCACGTTATCAGCGCCAACAAACTGGCGGGAGCGAGCGACAGCAATAAATATCGCCAGATCCACGACGCGTTCGAAAAAACCGGGCGTCACTGGCTGTATAACGCCACCGTCGGCGCAGGCTTGCCGATCAACCATACCGTGCGCGATCTGATCGACAGCGGCGATACCATTTTATCGATCAGCGGGATCTTCTCCGGCACGCTCTCCTGGCTGTTCCTGCAATTTGACGGTAGCGTGCCGTTTACCGAGCTGGTGGATCAGGCGTGGCAGCAAGGGTTAACTGAACCTGACCCGCGTGATGACCTTTCCGGCAAAGACGTGATGCGCAAACTGGTGATTCTGGCGCGTGAAGCGGGTTACAACATCGAACCGGATCAAGTGCGCGTGGAATCGCTGGTGCCTGTCCATTGCGAAGGCGGCAGCATCGACCATTTCTTTGAAAATGGCGATGAGCTGAACGAACAAATGGTACAACGGCTGGAAGCGGCCCGCGAAATGGGGCTGGTGCTGCGCTACGTGGCGCGTTTCGATGCCAACGGCAAAGCGCGTGTGGGCGTGGAAGCGGTGCGTGAAGATCATCCGCTGGCATCACTGCTACCGTGCGATAACGTCTTTGCCATCGAAAGCCGCTGGTATCGCGATAACCCGCTGGTGATCCGTGGGCCAGGCGCAGGGCGCGATGTCACCGCTGGGGCGATTCAGTCGGATATTAATCGGCTGGCGCAGTTGTTGTAATTTCAGGAGCCCAATAAGGCATAATGCACATGCTTATTGGGCTTAACATAATTTACCTAATTATCCTTGCGTTGTAAGCCGGATAAGGCGTTCACGCTGCATCCGGCAAGAAGCAATAAATCCGTCTGCCAGGTTTCTTGTAATTCCCATCCTGAATCTTTTTCATCTTCCCTGATTTTTCCTCACCATCATTGGTCATTTTTCGGTTGACGCCCTTCGGCTTTTCCTTCATCTTTACATCTGGACGTCTAAATGGATAGATGTTCACAACACAACATATAACGATAAGCGATTGATGAGGTAAGGTATGAGCTTTTTTCACGCCAGCCAGCGGGATGCCCTGAATCAGAGCCTGGCAGAAGTCCAGGGGCAGATTAACGTTTCGTTCGAGTTTTTCCCGCCGCGTACCAGTGAAATGGAGCAGACCCTGTGGAACTCCATTGATCGCCTTAGCAGCCTGAAACCGAAGTTTGTCTCGGTGACCTATGGCGCGAACTCTGGCGAGCGCGACCGTACACACAGCATTATTAAAGGCATTAAAGATCGCACTGGTCTCGAAGCTGCGCCGCATCTCACCTGCATTGATGCGACTCCCGATGAGCTGCGCACCATCGCTCGTGACTACTGGAATAACGGCATTCGCCATATTGTGGCGCTGCGTGGCGACCTGCCGCCGGGAAGCGGTAAGCCGGAAATGTATGCCTCTGACCTGGTGACGCTGTTAAAAGAAGTCGCTGATTTCGATATCTCCGTGGCGGCGTATCCGGAAGTTCACCCGGAAGCGAAAAGTGCCCAGGCAGATTTGCTTAACCTGAGACGTAAAGTCGATGCCGGTGCCAACCGTGCGATTACTCAGTTCTTCTTCGATGTCGAAAGCTACCTGCGTTTTCGCGATCGCTGCGTCTCGGCGGGTATCGATGTGGAAATTATTCCGGGCATTTTGCCGGTCTCTAACTTTAAACAGGCGAAGAAATTTGCCGACATGACTAACGTGCGTATTCCGGCGTGGATGGCGCAAATGTTTGACGGTCTGGATGACGATGCTGAAACCCGCAAGCTGGTGGGTGCGAATATCGCCATGGACATGGTGAAGATTTTAAGCCGGGAAGGGGTTAAAGATTTCCACTTCTATACGCTTAACCGCGCTGAAATGAGTTACGCGATTTGTCATACGCTGGGTGTTCGACCTGGTTTATAAATATTGTGGCTTTTGTGAAAATCACACAGTGATCACAAATTTTAAACAGAGCACAAAATGCTGCCTCGAAATGAGAGAGGGAAAATAAGGTAGTCAGCCTTGTTTTCTCCCTCCTCCCTTGAAGGATGCGAAGCTAGAACCCTTTTTTATAAAGTATTTGTCCTAAATCGGACATAATCAAAAAGGCTTAATTACGATCAATTTGATCTACATCTCTTTAACCAACAATATGTAAGATCTCAACTATCGCATCCGTGGATTAATTCAATTATAACTTCTCTCTAACGCTGTGTATCGTAACGGTAACACTGTAGAGGGGAGCACATTGATGAGCACGTCAGACGATATCCATAACACGACAGCCACCGGCAAATGCCCGTTCCATCAGGGCGGTCATGACCAGAGCGCAGGTGGGGGCACAACCACTCGCGACTGGTGGCCAAATCAACTCCGTGTTGACCTGTTAAACCAACATTCTAATCGTTCTAACCCACTGGGTGAGGACTTTGACTACCGCAAAGAATTCAGCAAATTAGATTACTACGGCCTGAAAAAAGATCTGAAAGCCCTGCTGACAGAATCTCAGCCGTGGTGGCCTGCCGACTGGGGCAGCTATGCGGGCTTATTTATTCGTATGGCCTGGCACGGCGCGGGGACTTACCGTTCCATCGACGGACGCGGCGGCGCAGGTCGTGGTCAGCAACGTTTTGCACCGCTGAACTCCTGGCCGGATAACGTTAGCCTCGATAAAGCGCGTCGCCTGTTGTGGCCAATCAAACAGAAATATGGTCAGAAAATCTCCTGGGCAGACCTGTTTATCCTCGCGGGTAACGTGGCGCTGGAAAATTCCGGCTTCCGTACCTTCGGTTTTGGTGCCGGTCGTGAAGACGTCTGGGAACCGGATCTCGACGTTAACTGGGGTGATGAAAAAGCCTGGCTGACCCACCGTCATCCGGAAGCACTGGCGAAAGCACCGCTGGGCGCAACCGAGATGGGGCTGATTTACGTTAACCCGGAAGGCCCGGATCACAGCGGCGAACCGCTTTCTGCGGCGGCAGCTATCCGCGCGACCTTTGGCAACATGGGGATGAACGACGAAGAAACCGTGGCGCTGATCGCGGGTGGACACACGCTGGGTAAAACCCACGGTGCCGGTCCGACATCTAACGTTGGTCCTGACCCGGAAGCTGCACCGATTGAAGAACAAGGTTTAGGCTGGTCGAGCACTTACGGCAGCGGCGTTGGCGCAGATGCCATTACCTCTGGTCTGGAAGTAGTCTGGACGCAGACGCCGACCCAGTGGAGCAACTATTTCTTCGAAAACCTGTTCAAATATGAGTGGGTACAGACCCGCAGCCCGGCTGGCGCAATCCAGTTCGAAGCGGTAGACGCACCGGAAATTATCCCGGATCCGTTTGATCCGTCGAAGAAACGTAAGCCGACGATGCTGGTGACTGACCTGACGCTGCGTTTTGATCCGGAGTTCGAGAAGATCTCTCGTCGTTTCCTCAACGATCCGCAGGCGTTCAACGAAGCCTTTGCCCGTGCCTGGTTCAAACTGACGCACAGGGATATGGGGCCGAAATCTCGCTACATCGGGCCGGAAGTGCCGAAAGAAGATCTGATCTGGCAAGATCCGCTGCCGCAGCCGATCTACAACCCGACCGAACAAGACATTATCGATCTGAAATTTGCGATTGCGGATTCTGGTCTGTCTGTCAGTGAGCTGGTATCGGTGGCCTGGGCGTCTGCTTCTACTTTCCGTGGTGGCGACAAACGCGGTGGCGCCAACGGTGCGCGTCTGGCATTAGCACCACAGCGCGACTGGGATGTGAACGCTGCAGCCGTTCGTGCTCTGCCAGTTCTGGAGAAAATCCAGAAAGAGTCTGGCAAAGCTTCGCTGGCGGATATCATCGTGCTGGCAGGTGTGGTTGGCGTAGAGAAAGCCGCAAGCGCCGCAGGGTTGAGCATTCATGTACCATTTGCGCCGGGTCGCGTCGATGCGCGTCAGGATCAGACCGACATTGAGATGTTCGAGCTGCTGGAGCCGATTGCTGACGGCTTCCGTAACTACCGCGCTCGTCTGGATGTTTCCACCACCGAGTCACTGCTGATTGATAAAGCACAGCAACTGACGCTGACCGCGCCGGAAATGACTGCGCTGGTGGGTGGGATGCGCGTACTGGGTGCCAACTTTGATGGCAGCAAAAACGGCGTCTTTACTGACCGCGTGGGCGTATTGAGCAATGACTTCTTTGTGAACTTGCTGGATATGCGTTACGAGTGGAAAGCGACCGACGAATCGAAAGAACTTTTCGAAGGCCGTGACCGTGAAACCGGCGAAGTGAAATACACTGCCAGCCGTGCGGATCTGGTATTTGGTTCTAACTCTGTCCTGCGCGCGGTGGCAGAAGTTTACGCCAGCAGCGATGCCCACGAGAAGTTTGTTAAAGACTTCGTGGCGGCATGGGTGAAAGTCATGAACCTCGACCGTTTCGACCTGCTGTAATCTGATCTCCTTCAGCGACTGCCTTTCAGGCAGTCGCTGAAGTTTCTTTACCGGCGTATAGTGTCGCTAACAAAACTACTACACGCTGGATCTCTCATGCCTACTACGGGAAAGAGCAACCCACTGGCAATCAGTGGCCTGGTTGTGCTCACACTTATCTGGAGTTATAGCTGGATTTTCATGAAGCAAGTTACCAGCTACATCGGTGCCTTCGACTTTACCGCCTTACGCTGCATTTTCGGCGCTCTCGTTCTGTTCATCGTCCTTTTATTACGTGGTCGTGGGATGCGCCCGACGCCGTTTAAATACACTTTAGCCATTGCCCTGTTACAAACCTGCGGGATGGTAGGGCTGGCGCAATGGGCACTGGTCAGCGGCGGTGCGGGAAAAGTGGCTATCCTGAGTTATACCATGCCGTTCTGGGTGGTGATTCTCGCGGCGTTGTTTCTCGGTGAACGACTGCGACGCGGGCAATATTTCGCGATTCTGATTGCTGCCGTTGGTTTATTGCTGGTGTTGCAGCCGTGGCAACTCGATTTCTCCTCAATGAAAAGCGCCATCCTGGCAATCCTCTCCGGCGTCAGTTGGGGGGCGAGCGCGATTGTTGCTAAACGCCTTTATGCCCGCCATCCGCGCGTGGATTTATTGTCATTAACATCCTGGCAGATGCTTTATGCGGCGCTGGTGATGAGTGTGGTCGCTTTACTGGTGCCGCAACGTGAAATTGACTGGCAGCCCACCGTGTTCTGGGCGCTGGTATACAGTGCGATTCTGGCGACGGCGCTGGCCTGGAGCTTATGGTTGTTCGTGCTGAAAAACTTACCCGCCAGTATCGCCAGCTTAAGCACACTGGCGGTTCCCGTTTGCGGGGTACTCTTTTCCTGGTGGCTGCTCGGTGAGAATCCCGGCGCGGTTGAAGGTAGCGGTATTGTGCTGATTGTGCTGGCACTGGCGCTGGTGAGCCGTAAGAAAAAAGAAGCCATCAACGTAAAAAGGATCTGAAGCGTATCTTTACTGGGTGCTATCGCTTATTTAGCAAAATACCGGTAGTGCCCGACAATCCGCCAGCTAAACAGCACGTCTTCTTCCTGCGCGCCTGCACCAATGTTATGAATCACCAGCGGTGTGCCGTCGCGGGCAAAACCATCTGAAACCACGCCAATATGCGCCAGCCCGTTATCTAATCGCCAGGAGACAATATCGCCCGCTTGATAGTCACTGGCGTTTTTGCTGGTGGGGCGTGTTTTATCATGGCGGGTAAACCAGGTTTCCAGGTTCGGCACCCGACGGTGATCGATGTTGCTGTCAGGGCGTTTTAACTGCCACTTTTGTGGATAATCGGCAAAATTCTTCGCCATATCTTCGTGCACCAGCTTCTGCAAATCGACCTTCTGGCTGCGCAGGGCGCGGATCACTACATCGGAGCATACGCCGCGCTCCTGCGGGACATCGCCGCCAGGATAGGTAAGCTGCACATATGCCGGATCGTAAAACAGCGTACTGCCAATTTGCTGTCGGGCGCCATCCGCGATGGCAAGGTTGGTGTTGGCCTGAATTTGTACCACGGTTGGTGGAACAGCGGGAGATTTTAAGGAGTGGCTGGTAAAGGCTGTCAGAAGGCTGACCAGCGCCAGTGAAGCTTTCATCTGTTTCGTCCGTGAAAATAAGAGTCACAGATTCGACCTTCCGGGCTGACGATTGTTCTGTGGAGAAAGTGTCCAGAAGCGGATAAAAAACTCCCGAACAACGTGGGAGTTTCAGATTACTGGCACAGAGTGCCGGATGCGGCGTGAACGCCTTACCCGGCCTACAAAAGCACGCAAATTCAATATATTGCAGGGATTGCGTAGGCCTGATAAGCGTAGCGCATCAGGCAATTTTGCGTTCAAACTCCCGGACAAGCCGGGAGTTTGGCATAGGTTATTCCCACTCTTGCAGGAAACGCTGACCGTACTGGTCGGCTACCAGCAGTGCGGCGTAAACCTGATCTGGCGTTGCGCCGCCTGGCATGTTGTGAATAGTTTCACCTTCCGCACAAGATGCTTCCGCTACAATCCGCATTTTCGCCGGAATATCTTCTTTAATATCTAGTTGCGCCAGGGTAATTGGCAGACCAACGGCATGACACAGCGCCGCGACGGTTTCGATTTCCTCAACCGGCGCGTTTTCCAGCACCAGCTGTGTCAGCGTACCAAACGCCACTTTTTCGCCGTGATAATAGTGATGCGCGTCCGGGATAGCGGTCAGGCCGTTATGCACAGCGTGTGCCGCAGCCAGACCACCGCTTTCAAAGCCCACGCCGCTCAAATAGGTGTTCGCTTCAATCACGCGCTCCAGCGCCGGAGTTACCACATGCTGTTCGGCGGCGAGCATCGCTTTTTCGCCTTCTTCCAGCAGGGTGTTGTAGCACAGTTCAGCCAGCGCCAGCGCCGCCTGGGTGCACTTACCGCCCGCCATGGTGGTCGCGCCACTGCGAGAGCAGGCACGTGCTTCAAACCAGGTTGCCAGCGCATCGCCGATACCCGCCGCTAACAGGCGTGCAGGTGCGCCAGCGACGATTTTGGTGTCGACAATGACGCGTTCCGGGTTGTTCGGCAGCAGCAGATAGCGGTCAAACTCACCATCATCAGTGTAGATAACAGACAGTGCGCTACACGGTGCGTCGGTAGAGGCTATGGTCGGCGCGATTGCTACCGGAACACCCATAAAGTACGCCAGTGCTTTGGCGGTATCGAGGGTTTTGCCGCCGCCGATACCGAGAATTGCGCCACACTGAGCGGTTTCCGCAATGCCGCGCAGACGGTCGATCTCATTTTGCGAACATTCACCGCCAAACGGCGCAATTTCTACTACCAGTCCAGCATCTTTAAAGCTTTTCTCGACAGTGGATTGAGCAAAGCCTAAAACAAATTTGTCACCCACCACTAACCAGCGTTCCGCCAGCGGCTTCAGGTATTCGCCCAGACGATTAATGACATCTGCGCCCTGGATGTATTTACCCGGTGATTGAATAATGCGGTCCATAATTGCTCCTTTAGAGATGAGTAGTGCCAAATGCGGCATTCCAGTCGTGTTCGAACTTCTCTATAGCTGACTCTACCGCAGGCGTGTTGAGCATTTGTTGCGCTACATCTAAGGGCAGGGTGATGGATTCACATCCTGCCAGCAAACAATCCAGCGCCTGACGCGGTGTTTTAAAGCTGGCAGCCAGCACCATGCTTTCTGGCGCGTGCATTTCCAGCAATGCTTGCAACTCCTGAACCGTGCGAATACCGTCACCGCCCTGGGCGTCTACGCGGTTAACATACGGAGCAACGTATTTGGCGCCTGCCAGCGCGGCTAATAACCCTTGTGCGGCGCTATATACAGCGGTGCCAAGCGTAGTAATACCTTCTTTTTTCAGTATTTTAATTGCTGCCAGACCTTCGGCGGTCACCGGGATTTTCACCACAATGCCCGGAATGGCGTCGCGCAGACGCTTCGCTTCTTCCACCATACCCTGCGCGTCACGGCTCATGGTCTGAGCAAACAGAATGCCCTCATCACCAATCGCTTTTTGCAGACGCGGCAGCACTTCCCAGATGGACTCCTTGCTGGCAGCGATAATGCTCGGGTTAGTTGTCACCCCGGCAATCGGGAATATGCGTGCCAGACGTTCAACTTCTGCGACGTTAGCGGTGTCCAGATACAGTTCCATGATGTTTCCTTTTAAAGTTCCAGTTCATGTTGCAGCAGGCTGGCGATAGCGTCGGCAGAGGCGGCGTTAACCAGCGCGTTACGGAATTCTTCGTGCATGATGCGGCGAGCGAGGCGCGAGAAAATACGCATGTGCTGATCGCCCGCAGCGTGTTTGTTCAGGGTTAACATAATGATGAATTGCGCTTCATCATCGCCCCAGCGTACCGGTGCTGCCAGACGCGCCACGCTGATGGTGGACTGCTCAATATGTTCCGATTTGCTGTGCGGAATAGCGAAACTAAAGCCCAGACCGGTAGAGAAAACGGCCTCGCGCGCCCACAAGTCGGCTTCCAGTTTACGCGGATAGCGGCAGCGGCCTGCCAGCAGCAGGTTATCGGTCATGCCTTTCAGCACTTCTTCTTTGCTGCGCCAGTCGCTTTCCAGCGTGATGCACTCAGCGGTGACCAGTGGTGCGTCCTGTTGTGTCATGCGGAATTGTGCCAGCAGGTGTTCCACTTCCAGCGAAGTACGGCAGGCCATCGCCTGGTTGAGTAACTGACGGCATTCACGGCTATCAAGTTGCGCCATCCGCGCTTTTGCTGCCGGAATTGACGGCGCGCTCATGCTGAGTTCATCTAGCCCTAAACCGACCAGCAGCGGCAGCACGGAACCTTTCGCCCCCAGTTCACCGCACAGACCGATCCATTTGCCCTGGCGATGCACCGCCTGCACGGCGTAATCGAGCGCCCGCAAGAATGCCGGATTCAGGCTGTTGTAGTGACGGGTGACTTTGGCGTTATCGCGATCCACTGCCAGCAGATATTGCGTCAGGTCATTACTACCAATACTAAAGAAATCAATCTCTTCGCAGCACTGATCGATGATGAACATCACCGACGGTACTTCCAGCATGATGCCGAGCTGGATCTTCTCATCAAACGGGATGTGTTCGCTACGCAGTTGCTGTTTAGCTTCTGCCAGTTTTTCTTTCACCCATAAGATCTCTTCCATTGAGGAGATCATCGGGATCATGATTTTCAGGCTGCCGTGAGCAGAGGCGCGCAGGATCGACCGTAGCTGCGTGGTAAACAGCGAGGCGTACTCTTCATAAATACGCACGGCGCGATAACCGAGGAACGGGTTAGCTTCTGCGGGAATGTTCAGATAATCAACGGGTTTGTCGCCGCCAATGTCCATGGTACGCACAATAATGCTGCGTCCGTTGGCGGACTCCAGCGCCTGACAAAAAATGTTGTACAGCTCGCTTTCGCCCGGTGCGCTGGTGCGGTCCATATAGAGCATTTCAGTGCGGAACAGGCCAACACCTTCCGCGCCATTGCCAAATGCGGCCTGCGCTTCCACGGAGTGGGCGATGTTAGCGGCAATTTCAATGCGGATACCGTCAGCGGTGCGGGCTTGCTGGGTCAGCCAGACACGTTGCTGCTCACGCAGGGCGTCCTGTACGCGGGCTTCTTGTTGATAATAACGCGCTACCGCGTCTGTCGGTTCGACCACAATCGCCCCGGCGTTGCCGTCGATATAAATCGTTTGTTGCTGCCACGGAGTGAGGGCATCAATATCCACACCAACCAGCGTCGGAATGTTGAACGAACGGGCAAGGATCACCGTATGTGAGGTGGTGCCGCCGCTTTTGAGCAACAATCCTTTGAGGTGATTTTTATCCAGTTCGAGGAACTGGCTGGGGGTCAGTTCATCAGCCATACAAATGGCGGGCTGCGTCAGTTTGCCCGGTGCCGGGAAGCGTTGCTCACCGTAGATTTGCTGGAGTAACTGGAAGCAGACGTCGCGTACGTCCAGGGCACGTTCTTGCAGGTAGCTGCTGCTGGAACGGGCGAACTCTTCGCAAAAGTGATTCGCACTGGCAACAATCGCTTCGGCGCAGCTTAATCCCTCGCTGACGCCCGCCAGTAGGTGTTGACGCAGCGAAGTGTCACCTGCCAGTGAGCGGTGTGCCTCCAGAATCGCGCTGGTGGCACCGTCGCTATCAAGCAGACGAAACTCAATGTTTTTCATCACCAGCGTCAGGCCGTTTTCCAGCGCGGATTGCTCGGCGTCAACGTCTTTGGCTGTGGGAAGATTACCCAGCGCGTTGAGATCTAAAGAAGAGATCGGCGTCAGAATGCCACCTGCGCTACCGCTGCACACGGTGCGGGCGCGGATAATTTGCGGATTCAGATTGGTCAGTGAAACCGGCAGTGGTTCCAGTTCGTCAGATTTTACTTCCGCCAGCGGTGCGTCGCAGTGGGGGAATTCATCGCGTAGCCATTGGCTTAAACGCTGGTGCGCTTCCTGTTCGTCGGCCCCGGAAATCAGTAACTGGCAGTTATCGCCCACCAGCGTATCGGTGCCAATCAGCGCAAGGGCGCTTTTGGCGTTGCCCTTGCGGTCAGTGCGCAGGTTATGCCACTCAATTTGTGATGAAAAAGTATTACACAGCGTTTCAACGTGGCTTGCCGGACGCGCATGTACGCCGTTAGGTAGCTCACAAATAAATTCCACAATCAGGGCCATTGCCTCTCTCCCGGTACGGTTTTCTGTTTACAGGATAAGAGCGCATGGCAACGGCCTGCCATGTGACAAAACTGCCAAAAGCTGGACAAATGTAATGTAACCGCTAATTTGCGACGCGTCTCACAAGACGCGCCACTCCGGCATGATTCCGAGTTAACGCAAGTTATGAGGCGGATCGCATTTTTGTACAGACATTACAAAAATCCAGTAAATGGCCTTTTTATCCACTGTTTGCCCTGCCTGTGATTGCCTATTGTTTCTGCCATCAAAAATATGGACATGGGCTTTACTAAGCCCGGGAGCGACTTATGAATGAGTTGGTGCAGATCCTGAAAAATACCCGTCAGCACTTAATGACGGGCGTTTCACACATGATTCCCTTCGTGGTATCGGGCGGTATTTTGCTGGCGGTTTCCGTCATGTTGTATGGCAAAGGCGCAGTGCCGGATGCCGTAGCCGATCCGAATCTGAAAAAACTGTTTGATATCGGCGTTGCGGGTTTGACGCTGATGGTGCCTTTCCTCGCGGCGTACATCGGTTACTCCATTGCTGAACGCTCTGCGCTGGCTCCGTGTGCTATCGGTGCCTGGGTCGGCAACAGTTTTGGCGCGGGCTTCTTTGGTGCGCTGATCGCCGGGATTATCGGCGGCATCGTGGTGCATTACCTGAAGAAAATTCCGGTGCATAAAGTTCTGCGTTCCGTCATGCCAATCTTCATCATCCCGATCGTCGGCACACTGATTACCGCTGGCGTCATGATGTGGGGGCTGGGCGAGCCAGTGGGTGCATTGACCAATAGTCTGACCCAGTGGCTTCAGGGGATGCAGCAGGGCAGCATTGTTATGCTGGCGGTGATCATGGGACTGATGCTGGCGTTCGATATGGGCGGTCCGGTTAACAAAGTGGCCTATGCGTTCATGCTGATTTGCGTTGCTCAGGGGGTTTATACCGTGGTGGCCATTGCCGCTGTGGGTATTTGTATCCCGCCGCTGGGTATGGGGCTGGCGACGCTGATTGGTCGTAAAAATTTCTCCGCTGAAGAGCGCGAAACCGGCAAAGCGGCGCTGGTGATGGGGTGCGTTGGCGTCACCGAAGGGGCGATTCCTTTCGCTGCTGCCGATCCGTTACGCGTGATCCCTTCCATCATGGTCGGTTCAGTTTGTGGCACGGTGACCGCAGCAATGGTCGGCGCGCAGTGCTATGCAGGTTGGGGTGGTCTGATTGTGCTGCCGGTGGTTGAAGGTAAGTTGGGTTATATCGCGGCAGTGGCTGTCGGGGCGGTTGTGACGGCAGTCTGCGTGAACGTACTGAAAAGTCTGGCGCGTAAAAATGGGTCTTCGACTGATGAGAAGGAAGACGACCTGGATCTGGATTTTGAAATTAATTAATTGAGGAACGAGCCATGACGAAAATTATTGCAGTAACCGCATGTCCTTCAGGTGTTGCCCATACCTATATGGCTGCAGAGGCGCTGGAAAGTGCCGCGAAAGCGAAAGGCTGGGAAGTGAAAGTAGAAACCCAGGGCTCGATCGGTCTGGAAAATGAACTGACTGCTGAAGACGTGGCGAGCGCCGATATGGTGATTCTGACCAAAGATATCGGCATCAAGTTTGAAGAGCGTTTTGCTGGCAAGACCATCGTGCGCGTCAACATCAGCGATGCAGTAAAACGCGCTGATGCCATCATGAGCAAAATTGAAGCTCACCTGGCGCAAACCGCTTAAGTTCTTATCCCGCCCGCAAGGGCGGGTTCGCTTTCCTACAGGAGTTCCTCATGACGAATCGTATCTCTCGCCTTAAAACTGCACTGTTTGCCAATACCCGTGAAATCTCGCTGGAGCGTGCGCTGCTTTATACCGCCAGCCATAAGCAAACCGAAGGCGAACCGGTGATTATTCGTCGGGCAAAAGCCACAGCGTATATCCTGGAACACGTTGAAATTTCGATTCGTGATGAAGAACTGATTGCCGGTAACCGCACCGTAAAACCTCGCGCCGGGATTATGTCGCCGGAAATGGACCCTTACTGGCTGCTGAAAGAGCTGGATCAATTCCCGACGCGACCGCAGGATCGCTTCGCCATTAGCGAAGAAGATAAACGTATCTACCGCGAAGAGTTGTTCCCGTACTGGGAAAAACGTTCGATGAAAGATTTCATCAACGGGCAGATGACGGATGAAGTAAAAGTCGCAACCAGCACGCAGATTTTCAGCATCAACCAGACGGATAAAGGCCAGGGGCACATCATTATTGATTACCCGCGCCTGCTGAATCACGGGCTGGGTGCACTGGTGGCGCAGATGCAGCAACATTGCCAGCAACAGCCGGATAATCACTTTTATCAGGCCGCGCTGTTACTGCTGGAAGCTTCACAAAAACACATTTTGCGTTATGCCGAACTGGCGGAAACGATGGCGGCAAACTGCACCGATGCCCAGCGTCGTGAAGAACTGCTGACTATTGCAGAGATCTCCCGTCATAACGCGCAACATAAGCCGCAGACGTTCTGGCAGGCGTGCCAGTTGTTCTGGTACATGAACATCATTCTGCAATACGAATCCAACGCCAGTTCGCTGTCGTTAGGGCGCTTTGACCAGTATATGTTGCCGTTCTATCAGGCATCATTAACCCAGGGCGAAGATCCGGCGTTCCTGAAAGAATTGCTCGAATCTTTATGGGTGAAGTGCAACGACATCGTGCTGTTACGCTCCACCAGCAGCGCGCGCTATTTTGCGGGATTCCCGACCGGCTATACCGCACTGCTCGGCGGTTTAACGGAAAACGGACGTAGCGCGGTGAACGTGCTTTCGTTCCTCTGCCTCGACGCCTATCAAAGCGTGCAATTACCGCAACCGAACCTTGGTGTGCGCACTAACGCCTTGATCGACACGCCGTTCCTGATGAAAACCGCAGAAACCATTCGCCTCGGCACTGGTATTCCACAAATCTTCAATGATGAAGTGGTGGTGCCAGCGTTCCTCAACCGAGGCGTTTCGCTGGAAGATGCGCGCGACTATTCCGTAGTGGGCTGCGTAGAGTTGTCTATTCCTGGCAGAACCTACGGCTTGCATGACATCGCAATGTTTAACCTGCTGAAAGTGATGGAAATCTGCCTGCATGAAAATGAAGGCAATGCTGCGCTGACTTATGACGGTTTACTGGAACAAATCCGCGCCAAGATCAGCCACTACATCACTCTGATGGTTGAAGGCAGCAATATTTGCGATATCGGCCATCGTGACTGGGCACCAGTGCCGCTGCTTTCGTCGTTTATCAGCGATTGTCTGGAAAAAGGCCGCGATATTACCGATGGCGGCGCGCGTTATAACTTCTCCGGCGTACAGGGGATCGGTATCGCTAACCTGAGCGATTCTCTCCATGCGTTGAAAGGGATGATTTTTGATCAACAGCGTTTAAGTTTTGACGAATTGCTGTCGGTATTAAAAGCCAACTTCGCAACGCCCGAAGGCGAAAAAATCCGCGCTCGCTTAATTAACCGCTTTGAGAAATACGGCAACGATATTGACGAGGTGGATAACATCAGCGCCGAACTGCTGCGCCATTACTGCAAAGAAGTGGAAAAATACCAGAACTCGCGCGGTGGCTACTTCACGCCGGGGTCGTATACCGTTTCTGCTCATGTCCCGTTGGGATCGGTGGTTGGCGCGACGCCAGACGGTCGTTTTGCCGGAGAGCAACTGGCAGACGGTGGCTTGTCGCCAATGCTGGGCCAGGACGCACAAGGGCCAACGGCGGTACTGAAGTCAGTCAGTAAGCTCGATAACACGCTGCTTTCTAACGGTACATTGCTGAACGTGAAATTCACTCCAGCGACCCTGGAAGGTGAAGCGGGATTACGCAAACTGGCCGACTTCTTACGGGCATTTACCCAGCTTAAGTTGCAGCATATTCAGTTTAACGTGGTGAATGCCGACACGTTGCGGGAAGCGCAACAACGCCCACAGGACTATGCCGGGCTGGTGGTGCGCGTTGCCGGATACAGCGCCTTCTTTGTCGAACTGTCGAAGGAGATCCAGGATGACATCATCCGCCGGACAGCGCATCAGCTGTAACGTTGTGGAAACGCGCCGCGATGACGTGGCGCGCATTTTCAACATTCAGCGTTATTCGCTGAATGACGGTGAAGGCATTCGCACGGTGGTCTTTTTTAAAGGCTGCCCGCATCTTTGCCCGTGGTGTGCTAATCCGGAGTCGATCTCCGGCAAAATCCAGACGGTACGCAGAGAGGCGAAATGTCTGCACTGCGCGAAATGTTTGCGTGATGCAGATGAATGCCCGTCTGGGGCGTTTGAACGGATTGGTCGCGATATCAGCCTTGACGCTCTGGAACGGGAAGTGATGAAAGATGACATTTTCTTTCGCACGTCTGGCGGTGGTGTCACGCTTTCTGGCGGCGAAGTGTTAATGCAGGCGGAATTTGCGACCCGTTTTTTACAGCGACTGCGGCTGTGGGGCGTCTCATGCGCTATCGAAACTGCCGGAGATGCGCCAGCCAGCAAGCTGCTACCGCTGGCGAAATTGTGCGATGAAGTGTTGTTCGATTTAAAAATTATGGACGCGACTCAGGCGCGGGATGTGGTGAAGATGAATCTGCCACGTGTGCTGGAGAACCTGCGTTTGCTGGTAAGCGAAGGTGTCAACGTGATCCCGCGTTTACCGCTGATCCCAGGTTTCACGCTCAGCCGGGAGAATATGCAGCAGGCGCTGGACGTGCTGATCCCGCTGAATATCAGGCAAATCCACCTGTTGCCGTTTCATCAGTACGGTGAACCGAAATACCGCCTGCTGGGGAAAACATGGTCGATGAAAGAGGTTTCTGCGCCGTCGTCAGCTGATGTGGCAACGATGCGCGAAATGGCAGAACGGGCCGGATTTCAGGTTACCGTGGGAGGTTAAAATGGCATACCTGGTGGCAGTAACCGCCTGCGTCAGTGGCGTGGCGCATACTTATATGGCGGCGGAACGGCTGGAAAAGTTGTGCCAGTTAGAGAAGTGGAGCGTCAGCATTGAAACTCAGGGCGCGCTGGGAACGGAGAATCGTTTAGCGGACGAGGATATCCGTCTGGCGGATGTTGCTCTGTTGATTACGGATATCGAGCTTGCCGGTGCCGAGCGATTTGAACATTGCCGCTATGTGCAATGCAGCATCTACGCATTCCTGCGTGAGCCGCAGCGGGTAATGAGCGCGGTGCGCAAAGTGCTTTCTGCGCCGCAGCAAACCCATCTTATTCTGGAGTAGTCGGTTTTTCTGTCAGTTGACTGTGATACTGCCGACGATACTCCGACGGCGAGCGTTCGGTGTTTTTACGAAACAGACGGCAGAAGTAGTTGCTGTCGACGAAGCCGCAGGCGTGCGCCACTTCTTTTACCTTCAGGTCATAGCCTTTCAACAACGTTTTTGCATGTTCCAGCCGTGTATGATTCAGGTATTCGTTAAAGCCCGTCGCACCCGTTTTTTGAAACAGGTGGGAGAGGTAATTGGGCGAAATATAGAATGCCTGCGCGACAGATTCACGGGTTAGCGCGGAGGCATAGCGTTCATCGATATAATCACGAATCGCTTCAAATAGTGCCTGGCTGCGTGAGGCGGTCTGGATTTGGCTGCCGAGCAAGTCGCGGCAGTGGCTAAGCAGACTCGCGACGATAAGCCTTGCCGTTTGCTGCTCCTGTGGCTGCATTTGCATTTCATTGAGCGTTTGCAACAAGAATGAACCAATGCGCGGGCCGCGTCGGGCGACGTGCTGCTTTGCCAGATTTTGGTATTGCTTTCCATCCCATTGCACGACGCTGAATCCGAGCTGCTGTTTGCCAAACAGCACGCTGAAGGTGGTGGCGGGTGTTTGCCATTGCGGGAAGTTCCAGCCGCCAGCGGGAACGTATAGTACATCGCCGGGAACTAACGTTGCGCCAGCACCGGTATCAACAAACTCACCTTCCAGCACAATTTCCAGCCGTGGAAAATCGACCCGATATGCGAGATCGGGAGCCGGACCGTTGGTGCAGGCAAAGTAAATCTGGCGCAGCGACAGCGGGCCGTTTATCAGGCGGGAGAGCAGATAGCTGACGTCGTGATACATGTTATTCCCTTAGGTATGTAGACGGGAAAACAGTAACTGGCATTATGAAAAAAGGCCACCTGAAAAGTGTGGCCTGATGAGAGTTCGATGTAAACATTGCGGCAGTTGTATTGCCGGATGCGGCGTAAACGCCTTATCTGACCTACCGCCGCAATCTGTAGGCCGGATAAGACGCGTCAAGCGTCGCATCCGGCAAATAGCACCTGACTGATAATTACTGATTACCCACCTGATCGCCATACGGCAGAGTGTCGTAATCGATCAGCGCGTTTTTCTTGTACGGGTTGCCAATCCAGCGAGTGGTTTCTTTGAACTGCGGGTTCACCACCGAACGGGTTGGATCGTAACCGTCGTAAGATAAGCCCGCCAAATCCGACCAGGTGTGGATCAGTTCTGCCAGGCTGTATTTACGATTGACATCCTGCGAGAAATCACGCGGATGAGTCGCCTGCCATTTTTCCGACGTCCACAGCAGGAACGGAATGGTGTACATGTGGCGCGTCGGATTATCTTCGTTACGCCCCTGGGTTTTGTGTGGCGGCGTGTCGTAAACCTCTTCACCGTGGTCAGAGAAATAAACCAGGAAACCGTTCGGATCGGTCGCTTTAAAGTCTTTAATCAGGCTTGCCACCACGTGATCGTTATACAGGTTAGCGTTGTCGTAATCGTTATACGACTCCAGCTCTTCTGCGCTTAATCCTGGTGGGACATGATCGGTATTGCCATCAAACTTGCCCTGATCTTCCGGGTAACGGTACTTGTATTTGATATGTGTACCCAGCAGATGAACGATGATCAGTTTCTTCGGCGCGGGGTCCTTCAGCACTTCCTGGAACGGCTTCAGCACGTTAGTGTCGTATTCACGTGCACTCTGCGTACGTTGCTGGTTCATGTAGTACTGCTTGTCGGTCTGGCGCGAAAATACCGTCAGCATGGTATTGCGGGCGGTCATCGTCTGCTGGTTGGTGATCCAGAAGGTTTTATAACCCGCCTGTTTCATCATGTTCATCAGCGACGGCTGCGTCAGATACAGATCCGGGTTCTTTTCGTTGGCGAAAGTCAGCGCCTGTTGCAGGATTTCAATGGTATACGGACGAGACGTAACCACGTTATTAAACACGGTCAGATTCGGATCGGTTTTATGCAGCGCATCCAGCTCCGGCGTGGTCTCGCGCGGATAACCGTACAGACTCATGCGTCCACGCTGGGTTGACTCGCCAATCACCAGTACCAGGGTGCGCGGTTCGTTACCCGATTCATCTTTGAAATTAGCCAGTGGCGGTAATGCATTATTTTCATTCAGCAGCTTCGTCAGCGAGTTAAGTTGCTGGCGATACTGATAATAACCGGTCAGAAATTGCCACGGTGCGGCAGGTTCCATGCGTGATGCCAGGTTATCCAACGTTTTCTCAAACGGCTTGTTTTTGATAAACGTATTCATGGCGATCGGATGCAGAATCAAACCATAAAGCAGGGCAAAAGAGACGATATAACGCCACGGCTTCGGAATATAGACCGGGCGCAGGCGTGTCCACAGCAGAACTGCCACCGCCGTATAGGCCAGCGCGATAAGCACAATCTTCAGGCTGAAATACTGGCTTAAATACTCGCTGGCTTCGTTGGTGTTGGTTTCAAACATCACAAACAGAACGCTCTGCGAGAACTCCTGACCGTAGATGACGTAGTAGCACAGCGCCGCCAGAGAGGCCGCCCACAGCACCACGCCGATCACTGCGGCAATAATTTTAATCCGCTTCGGAAAGAGGAATACCGGGATCAACCACAGCGAACTGAACAGCAGTGAGTCGCGAATGCCGTTGGTGCCGCTGTAGCCGCTGATGTAAATAATGGCCTGTAACAGGGTAGAGAAAAACCAAAAGTAGAGCAGTGCCCAACCCAGGGCTTTCCAGCTAAAAAGGGGGTTAGTCTGGACTTCAGTGGAATGCATAGTAAGAACCCGTTTTGGATAATAGCGCCGAATGTAAGGACAAAACCTTAAGGATATCTGAAGGGATATCCAGAATCTGGGTGAAATGCAGACAGAAATATATTGAAAACGAAGGTGTTAGAACAGAAGTATTTCAGAAAACCCTCGCGCTATTGCACGAGGGTTGAGAGAGGATGGGGGTTAGCCGGTATTACGCATACCTGCTGCAATTCCGGCAATAGTGACCATCAACGCTTGTTCGACGCGGGGATCCGGCTCCTGGCCTTCTTTTTCTGCCTGGCGGGAGCGGTGCAGCAACTCTGCCTGCAGTACGTTCAGCGGGTCAGTGTATATATTTCGTAGCTGAATAGACTCGGCAATCCACGGTAGATCGGCCATCAGATGAGAATCGTTGGCAATTGCCAGCACCACTTTGATGTCTTCTTCTTGCAGATTGCGTAACTCTTTACCTAACGGCCACAGCTCTTTGTCGACCAGGCGTTGGTCATAGTATTCCGCCAGCCACAGGTCTGCTTTGGCGAAGACCATTTCCAGCATTCCCAGACGCGTTGAGAAGAACGGCCAGTCGCGGCACATGGCTTCCAGCTCGCTCTGTTTGCCATCTTCGACCACTTTTTGCAGCGCAGTACCCGCGCCCAGCCAGGCTGGGAGCATCAGGCGGTTTTGCGTCCAGGCGAAGATCCACGGAATGGCGCGCAGTGACTCGACGCCGCCGGTCGGGCGACGTTTTGCCGGACGTGAACCCAACGGCAGTTTGCCCAGTTCCTGTTCTGGCGTGGCGGAGCGGAAGTATGGAACAAAGTCTTTGTTTTCACGCACATAACCACGGTATAGATCGCAGGAGATGACTGACAGTTCATCCATAATGTGACGCCAGCTCTCTTTCGGCTCTGGCGGTGGCAGCAGGTTGGCTTCCAGAATCGCCCCGGTGTACAGCGACAGGCTGCTGACCGTGATTTCCGGCAGACCGTACTTAAAGCGGATCATCTCGCCCTGTTCGGTCACGCGCAGGCCGCCTTTCAGGCTTCCTGGCGGTTGCGATAGCAGCGCCGCATGAGCCGGTGCGCCGCCGCGACCAATAGAACCACCGCGACCGTGGAACAGCGTCAGTTCAATACCTGCTTTTTCGCAGGTTTTGATTAACGCATCCTGTGCCTGATATTGCGCCCAGGAAGCCGCCATCACGCCCGCATCTTTTGCCGAGTCGGAATAGCCAATCATCACCATCTGTTTGCCCTGAATCAGGCCGCGATACCAGTCGATATTCAGCAACTGGGTCATGACATCGTTGGCGTTGTTCAGGTCATCGAGAGTTTCAAACAACGGAGCCACCGGCATTGCAAACCCGATACCCGCTTCTTTCAACAGCAGGTGGACAGCCAGTACGTCAGACGGCGTTTTCGCCATTGAGATCACGTAGGCGGCAATTGAACCTTGCGGTGCTTCGGCAATCACCTGACCGGTATCAAGCACTTCGCGCGTTTCGGCGCTCGGTTGCCAGTTGCGTGGCAGAAGCGGACGTTTGGAGTTCAGTTCGCGGATCAGGAACGCCTGTTTGTCGGCCTCTGACCAGCTTTCGTAGTCGCCGATGCCGAGGTAGCGGGTCAATTCACCCAGTGCTTCAGTATGACGGGTGCTCTCCTGACGGATATCAATACGCACCAGCGGTACACCGAAACATTTCACGCGGCGCAGAGTATCGAGCAGATCGCCGTTGGCGATAATGCCCATACCACACGCTTGCAGGGACTGGTAGCAAGCGTAGAGCGGCTCCCACAGTTCTTCGTTCTGCGTCAGCAGACCTTCCGGCTTCGGCAGTTCTTCACCTTTCAGGCGCGCTTCCAGCCATGCCTGGGTTGCCATCAGGCGGGAACGCAGGTTTTTCATCAGATAGCGATACGGTTCTGCGGCACCTTCTTCGCCGACCAGCGCCAGCAGTTCAGGGGTTGCTTCAACCATCGACAGTTCAGAAACCAGCACCTGAATATCTTTCAGGAACAGGTCGGTGGCTTTCCAGCGGCTGAGCAGAAGTACGTGACGGGTAATGTCTGCGGTGACGTTCGGGTTGCCGTCGCGGTCGCCGCCCATCCACGAGGTAAAACGCACCGGAACAAATTCGACGGGCAGTTTGTAGCCGAGATTCTCTTCCAGTTGTTCGTTTAGTTCGCGCAGGTAATTCGGTACGCCTTGCCACAGGCTGTTTTCTACTACGGCAAAGCCCCATTTGGCTTCATCTATCGGGCTTGGGCGCAGCTTACGGATTTCATCGGTATGCCATGACTGGGCGATCAACTGGCGCAGGCGGCGCATCAGTTGGTTGTGTTCGTAGTCAGCGATATCTTTGTTGTCGAGCTGTTTTAAGCACGCGTTCACTTCCACCATTTTGTGGATCAGTGTACGGCGGGTAATTTCGGTTGGGTGCGCAGTGAGAACCAGTTCCAGCGACAGTGATTCCACCGCTTTTTTGATGGTGTCTTCGCTCAGTTCCGGCTGGTTTTTCAGTTTACGCAGGGTGTGGGCGATCACTTCCGGGTTGCTGGCTGCCTCGCCTTTCGGTGAAATGCTGTGGTATTGCTCGGCGGTGTTGGCCAGGTTCAGGAACTGACTAAACGCACGCGCAACGGGCAGCAGCTCGTCGTTCGACAAATTTTGTAAGGTGGTGAGCAACTCCTGGCGGTTAGCATCATTGCCAGCGCGTGAAGATTTGGACAACTTACGGATAGTTTCTACGCGTTCAAGAATGTGTTCTCCCAACGCATCCTTGATGGTTTCTCCCAGCACTTTGCCGAGCATACTGACATTACTACGCAATGCGGAATATTGTTCGTTCATATAACCCCAGACACCCCATCTTATTGTTTGAAGCCCGGTATCCTTCACGTCGCATTGGCGCGAATATGCTCGGGCTTTGCTTTTCGTCGTCTTTTATAAAGCCACGTAAAAGCGGTGACGTCAAATGCTGCGAAATCGCTTCAGCAAACGAATAACTAGCAGGAATTTACGCCATTAAATTCACGATGATTTAAATAAGCGTAACTTATGGGAATGTTAAAAAATCACCATACATAACACCAAAGGTGTAGGTCGGATAAGATGCGCAAGCATCGCATCCGACATTATTGTGGCACTGGAGTTTGGTAACAGTGCCGGATGCGGCGCGAGCGCCTTATCCGGACTACGTTTTAATGCCAGCAGAAATGGTGAATGACCTGGGTGATCAGTTCGCGGGTGGGCTTGATAAACCGTGTCTCCAGATATTCATCAGGCTGATGGGCTTGATTGATGGAACCCGGCCCCAGTACCAGCGTCGGGCATAACGTCTGAATAAACGGTGCTTCGGTACAGTAGTTCACCACTTCGGTCTTTGCACCGAGTAATTTCTCAACCACTTCAACCAGTTGATGATTCGGCGGGCACTCGTAACCAGGGATCGGCGGATGCAGCTCTTCGACCGTCAAACGACCCGGCCAGCGTTCGCTCACCGGAGCCAGCGCGTCGTTGAGTAAACCATTAAGTTCATTGAGCGTCATGCCAGGCAACGGACGAATATCCATATGCAACTCGCAGCAAGCGCAAATACGGTTAGAGGCGTCGCCGCCGTGAATATGCCCAAGGTTGAGCGTGGGATATGGCACGGTAAACGCTTCGTAGTGATAACGCTCTTTCAGGTTATCGCGCAATTGCAAAATATGACCGATGGCGTCGTGCATCAGTTCGATAGCGTTAACTCCGCGCGACGGATCGCTGGAATGCCCCGACTGACCCAGAATGCGAATGGCATTGGAGATGTGGCCTTTATGCGCGCGTACCGGTTGTAGCGACGTCGGTTCGCCAATGATGGCGCAGTCCGGGCGCAGGGCGGTAGTTTCGGCAAAATAACGCGCTCCTGCCATACTGGTTTCTTCATCGGCAGTCGCCAGAATGTAGAGCGGTTTTGCAAGCTTCGTGACGTCGACATCGCGTAGCGCATCAAGGATAAACGCAAAAAAGCCTTTCATGTCGGCGGTGCCTAAGCCGTAAAGCTTGCCGTCATGCTCTGTCAGCGTAAACGGATCGCGCGTCCAGCGACCATCATCAAATGGCACCGTATCGGTATGACCCGCCAGCAGCAAGCCGCCAGCACCCTGTCCGCAACTGGCCAGCATATTAAATTTGTTGCGAGTTCCTGGCACGGGCTGCACTTCCACATTGAAGCCCAAATCTTTAAACCAGCCCGCCAGCAGAGTGATTAAATCTGCATTGCTTTGATCGAGTGCCTCTTCCGTGGCGCTTATTGAAGGTGTGGCAATCAGAGCACGGTAAATCTCGATAAATGGCGGTAATTTGTTTTTCATTGTTGACACACCTCTGGTCATGATAGTATCAATATTCATGCATTAATTGTGAATAAAAATACACTAACGTTGAGCGTAATAAAACCCACCAGCCGTAAGGTGAATGTTTTACGTTTAACCTGGCAACCAGACATAAGAAGGTGAATAGCCCCGATGTTGAATACGCTGATTGTGGGTGCCAGCGGCTACGCTGGCGCAGAGCTAGTGACCTATGTAAATCGCCATCCGCATATGAACATAACCGCTTTGACTGTTTCAGCGCAAAGCAATGATGCGGGAAAGTTAATCTCCGATTTGCATCCGCAGCTAAAAGGCATCGTTGATCTGCCGTTGCAGCCGATGTCGGATATCAGCGAGTTTAGCCCAGGGGTGGACGTGGTGTTTCTCGCCACCGCCCATGAAGTCAGCCACGATTTAGCACCGCAATTTCTTGAAGCGGGCTGCGTGGTGTTCGACCTTTCTGGCGCGTTTCGTGTTAACGACGCTGCCTTCTATGAAAAATATTACGGCTTTACCCATCAATACCCGGAACTGCTGGAACAGGCCGCTTATGGTCTGGCGGAGTGGTGTGGCAATAAATTAAAAGAAGCGAACTTGATTGCGGTGCCGGGCTGTTATCCGACGGCGGCACAACTGGCGCTGAAACCGTTGATTGATGCCGATCTTCTCGACCTCAGTCAGTGGCCGGTGATTAACGCCACCAGCGGTGTGAGCGGAGCGGGACGTAAGGCAGCGATTTCAAATAGCTTTTGTGAAGTTAGCCTGCAACCGTATGGTGTCTTTACCCATCGCCACCAGCCGGAGATCGCCACGCATCTCGGTGCTGACGTTATCTTCACCCCGCATCTGGGCAATTTCCCGCGCGGCATTCTCGAAACCATTACTTGCCGCCTGAAGCCTGGCGTGAACCAGGCGCAAGTGGCGCAAGCGTTACAGCGGGCGTATGCCCATCAACCGCTGGTGCGCCTGTATGACAAAGGCGTTCCGGCGCTAAAAAACGTCGTCGGGCTGCCGTTCTGCGATATCGGGTTTGCCGTTCAGGGCGAGCATCTGATTATTGTGGCGACCGAAGACAATTTATTGAAAGGTGCGGCGGCACAAGCGGTACAGTGCGCCAATATTCGTTTTGGCTATGCCCAAACGCAGTCTCTTATTTAAGGGTGCAATCATGAATCCATTAATTATCAAACTGGGCGGCGTATTGCTGGATAGTGAAGAGGCGCTGGAACGTCTGTTTAGCGCACTGGTGAATTATCGTGAGTCACATCAGCGTCCGCTGGTGATTGTCCACGGCGGCGGCTGCGTGGTGGATGAGCTGATGAAAGGGCTGAATCTGCCGGTGAAAAAGAAAAACGGCCTGCGGGTGACGCCTGCGGATCAGATAGACATTATCACCGGGGCGCTGGCGGGAACGGCAAATAAAACCCTGCTGGCGTGGGCGAAGAAACATCAGATTGCTGCCGTAGGTTTGTTTCTTGGTGACGGCGACAGCGTCAAAGTGACCCAGCTTGATGAAGAGTTAGGTCATGTTGGACTGGCGCAGCCAGGTTCGCCTAAGCTTATCAATACGTTGCTGGAAAACGGTTATCTCCCGGTGGTTAGCTCCATTGGCGTAACGGACGAAGGGCAACTGATGAACGTCAATGCTGACCAGGCGGCGACGGCGCTGGCGGCAACGCTGGGCGCGGATCTGATTTTGCTTTCCGACGTCAGCGGCATTCTCGACGGCAAAGGGCAACGTATTGCCGAAATGACCGCCGCGAAAGCAGAACAATTGATTGAGCAAGGCATTATTACTGACGGCATGATAGTGAAAGTGAACGCGGCGCTGGATGCTGCGCGCACGCTCGGCCGTCCGGTAGATATCGCCTCCTGGCGTCATGCGGAACAGCTTCCGGCACTGTTTAACGGTATGCCGATGGGTACGCGGATTTTAGCTTAAGTTTTGTTGGCCGGAGGCGCAGCTTTCCGGCATTGAATTTCAAAATAAGGAAACAGAGTTATGGCACTTTGGGGCGGGCGTTTTACCCAGGCAGCAGATCAACGGTTCAAACAATTCAACGACTCACTGCGCTTTGATTACCGTCTGGCGGAGCAGGATATTGTTGGCTCTGTGGCCTGGTCCAAAGCCCTGGTAACGGTAGGCGTGTTGACCGCAGAAGAGCAGGCGCAACTGGAAGAGGCGCTGAACGTGCTGCTGGAAGAGGTTCGCGCCAGGCCACAACAAATCCTTGAAAGCGACGCCGAAGATATCCATAGCTGGGTGGAAGGTAAACTGATCGACAAAGTGGGTCAGTTAGGCAAAAAACTGCATACCGGGCGTAGCCGTAATGATCAGGTGGCAACCGATCTGAAGTTGTGGTGCAAAGATACCGTTGGCGAGTTGCTGACGGCTAACCGGCAGCTGCAATCGGCGCTGGTGGAAACCGCGCAAAACAATCAGGATGCGGTAATGCCGGGTTACACGCACCTGCAACGCGCCCAGCCGGTAACTTTCGCGCACTGGTGCCTGGCCTATGTTGAGATGCTGGCGCGTGATGAAAGTCGTTTGCAGGATGCGCTTAAGCGTCTGGATGTCAGCCCGTTAGGCTGTGGCGCACTGGCGGGAACGGCCTATGAAATCGATCGTGAACAGTTAGCAGGCTGGCTGGGCTTTGCCTCGGCGACACGTAACAGTCTGGACAGCGTTTCTGACCGTGATCATGTGCTGGAGCTGCTTTCTGCTGCCGCCATCGGCATGGTGCATCTGTCGCGTTTTGCCGAAGATCTGATTTTCTTTAACACCGGCGAAGCGGGATTTGTGGAGCTTTCTGACCGCGTGACTTCCGGTTCATCATTAATGCCGCAGAAGAAAAATCCGGATGCGCTGGAGCTGATTCGCGGTAAATGCGGTCGGGTGCAGGGCGCGTTAACCGGCATGATGATGACGCTGAAAGGTTTGCCGCTGGCTTACAACAAAGATATGCAGGAAGACAAAGAAGGTCTGTTCGACGCGCTCGACACCTGGCTGGACTGCCTGCATATGGCGGCGCTGGTGCTGGACGGTATTCAGGTGAAACGCCCGCGTTGCCAGGAAGCGGCGCAGCAGGGTTACGCGAACGCCACTGAACTGGCGGATTACCTGGTGGCGAAAGGCGTGCCGTTCCGCGAGGCGCACCATATCGTGGGTGAGGCGGTGGTGGAAGCCATTCGTCAGGGCAAACCGCTGGAAGATCTGCCGCTCGCCGAGTTGCAGAAATTCAGCCAGGTGATTGGCGAAGATGTCTATCCGATTCTGTTGCTGCAATCGTGCCTCGACAAGCGCGCGGCAAAAGGCGGTGTTTCACCGCAGCAGGTGGCACAGGCGATTGCTTTTGCAAAGGCTCGGTTAGGGTAACGCTCCCCTGAGAATGGGGCGTTTGCCTGATGCGCTTTGTTTATCATGTCTACGTAGTGTTGCACTTTGTAGGCATGATAAGACGCGACAGCGTCGCATCAGGCAGTATTCTGTTGACCTTAAATTTAACGCCCAACCAGAACCATTATTTGTTACATGCCTTTTTATTCTTGCTTTACTCTCCCTATAAAAATCATTTTTAAATACACCAGGCGATACACAGTTTAATTAATTGAATATAATTAATTTCTATTGTTGTGTTTATTTTTAAAATTCATGGTGTTTATTATGTGATTATTTAACACGTTGTTTTAACGATGATGATTAATAGTGTAGGTCAAATTTGAGGGTGTTTTTGCTCCTCGGCGGAAATTTTTATTTTTAATGTGATCACGGTTGAATAATCCCCCTTTCTTTCTTGTATGGTAGTAGGCGTAAAATTAAGTTTGAAGCGTCTATTTACAACACAGGAGATTGCAATAATGAAAATTATTGCTGCGGACGTTTTTGTTACTTGCCCCGGGCGTAATTTCGTTACGCTTAAAATAACCACTGAAAGCGGACTTTGTGGGCTGGGAGATGCCACGTTAAATGGTCGCGAATTGTCGGTCGCTTCTTATCTGAAAGATCATCTTTGCCCACAATTAATTGGCCGCGATGCCAGCCGTATCGAAGATATCTGGCAATTCTTTTATAAAGGCGCTTACTGGCGACGTGGCCCCGTCACGATGTCGGCCATTTCTGCCATTGATGTGGCGTTGTGGGATATCAAAGCTAAAGCAGCCAATATGCCTTTGTATCAACTGCTTGGTGGCGCTTCTCGCGAGGGCGTGATGGTTTATTGCCACACCACCGGACGCACGATTGATGAAGTCCTTGAGGACTATGCGAAGCATCAGCAGATGGGCTTTAAGGCGATTCGTGTGCAGTGCGGTGTGCCTGGGATGCAAACCACCTATGGCCTGGCGAAGGGCAAAGGGCTGGCGTACGAACCGGCAACCAAAGGTCAGTGGCCGGAAGAGCAGTTGTGGTCGACGGAAAAATATCTCGATTTCACGCCGAAGTTATTCGAGGCGGTGCGCAATAAGTTCGGTTTTAACGAACATCTGTTGCATGACATGCACCATCGCCTTACCCCCATCGAAGCGGCGCGTTTTGGAAAGAGCATTGAGGATTACCGCCTGTTCTGGATGGAAGATCCAACGCCTGCCGAGAATCAGGAATGTTTCCGTTTGATTCGCCAGCATACCGTGACGCCGATTGCGGTCGGTGAAGTGTTTAACAGTATCTGGGACTGCAAGCAGTTAATCGAAGAGCAGTTAATTGACTATATTCGCACGACGATTACCCATGCAGGCGGCATTACCGGAATGCGGCGGATTGCTGATTTCGCATCGCTTTATCAGGTACGTACCGGTTCGCACGGTCCTTCTGATTTATCGCCCATTTGCCATGCGGCGGCGCTGCATTTTGACCTCTGGGTGCCAAACTTCGGCGTTCAGGAGTACATGGGCTATTCCGAACAAATGCTTGAAGTCTTCCCGCATAGCTGGCGCTTCGAGGAGGGGTATATGCACCCGGGCGACGCGCCTGGGCTGGGTATTTCTTTCGATGAGAAACTGGCGGCGAAATATCCGTATGACCCGGCGTATCTCCCCGTCGCACGACTGGAAGATGGCACATTGTGGAACTGGTAATAACGGTTCGCTTAATTATTTTCTGAATAATCACCAAATCGATTAATTCCGCTCAAGGAGCTAAAAATGGACGTTGATGTGTCAACCAGTGTTGCGGGTAATAAACCGCAACGGATTCGTCGTATTCAGACAGTGACGTTGGTTTTATTATTTATGGCGGGGATCGTTAATTTTCTCGACCGTTCGTCGTTGAGTGTGGCAGGAGAAGCAATTCGTGGCGAGTTAGGATTATCGGCGACAGAATTTGGCGTTTTGCTTTCTGCATTTTCTCTGTCTTATGGTTTTTCACAACTTCCTTCCGGTATTTTGCTAGACCGCTTTGGTCCACGAATAGTCTTGGGCGCAGGCTTAATATTCTGGTCATTAATGCAGGCATTAACAGGAATGGTTAATTCTTTTAGCCACTTTATTTTAATGCGTATTGGATTGGGTATTGGCGAAGCGCCGTTTATGCCTGCGGGAGTGAAATCTATTACCGACTGGTATGCGCAAAAAGAACGCGGCACGGCGCTGGGGATTTTTAACTCATCTACCGTTATCGGCCAGGCCATCGCGCCTCCTGCTCTTGTATTGATGCAACTGGCATGGGGCTGGCGGGCGATGTTCGTTATCATCGGCGTAGCGGGGATTCTGGTTGGGATCTGCTGGTACGCGTGGTATCGCAATCGGGCGCAGTTTGTCCTGACCGACGAAGAACGGACGTATCTCTCCGCACCGGTTAAACCGCGTCCACAGCTGCAATTTAGCGAGTGGCTGGCGCTGTTTAAGCACCGGACAACCTGGGGGATGATTTTAGGTTTCTCTGGCGTTAACTATACCGGTTGGCTCTACATCGCGTGGTTACCCGGCTATTTGCAGGCTGAGCAAGGTTTCAGTCTGGCGAAAACGGGCTGGGTGGCGGCGATTCCTTTCCTCGCGGCGGCGGTCGGGATGTGGGTTAACGGTATTGTTGTCGATCGACTGGCGAAAAAAGGCTACGACCTGGCGAAGACGCGTAAAACGGCTATTGTTTGCGGTTTGATGATGTCGGCATTAGGAACGTTGCTGGTAGTGCAATCTTCCTCGCCTGCGCAAGCGGTGGCGTTTATCTCAATGGCGCTGTTCTGTGTGCATTTTGCGGGAACATCTGCATGGGGACTGGTTCAGGTGATGGTGTCAGAAACAAAAGTGGCTTCCATCGCCGGGATTCAAAACTTTGGTAGTTTTGTCTTTGCTTCCTTTGCCCCGATAGTGACCGGCTGGGTGGTGGATACCACGCACTCATTTAATCTGGCGCTGGTTATCGCAGCCTGTGTGACCTTCACTGGCGCACTGTGTTACTTCTTTATCGTCAAAGATCGCATTGAGTAAGTCTGGCAGCCTGGCCCTCCGCTGGAGGGTCGGAATAAATAAAAAAAAAGCGGATCCTGGAGATCCGCAAAAGTTCACGTTGGCTTTAGTTATTCGAGTTGAGAAACTCTCGAAACGGGCAGTGACTTCAAGGGTTAAAGAGGTGCCGCTCCGTTTCTGTGAGCAATTATCAGTCAGAATGCTTGATAGGGATAATCGTTCGTTGCTATGCTACCTATCGCCATGAACTATCGTGGCGATGGAGGATGGATAATGAATATTCGTGATCTTGAGTACCTGGTGGCACTGGCCGAACACCGCCATTTTCGGCGAGCGGCAGATTCCTGCCACGTTAGCCAGCCGACGCTTAGCGGGCAAATTCGTAAGCTGGAAGATGAGCTGGGTGTGATGTTGCTGGAGCGGACCAGCCGTAAAGTGTTATTCACCCAGGCGGGAATGCTGCTGGTGGATCAGGCGCGTACCGTGCTGCGCGAGGTGAAAGTCCTTAAAGAGATGGCAAGCCAACAGGGCGAGACCATGTCCGGGCCGCTGCACATTGGTTTGATTCCTACGGTCGGGCCTTACCTGCTACCACATATTATCCCGATGCTGCACCAGACTTTCCCGAAGCTGGAAATGTATCTGCATGAAGCACAGACCCACCAGTTACTGACGCAGCTGGACAGTGGCAAACTCGACTGCGTGATCCTCGCGCTGGTAAAAGAGAGCGAAGCATTCATTGAAGTGCCGTTGTTTGATGAGCCAATGCTGCTGGCAATCTACGAAGATCATCCGTGGGCCAACCGCGAATGTGTACCAATGGCCGATCTGGCAGGGGAAAAACTGCTGATGCTGGAAGATGGTCACTGTCTGCGCGATCAGGCGATGGGCTTCTGCTTTGAAGCGGGGGCGGATGAAGATACACATTTCCGTGCGACCAGCCTGGAAACGCTGCGTAATATGGTGGCGGCAGGTAGCGGCATCACCTTGCTGCCTGCGCTGGCAGTGCCGCCGGAGCGTAAACGCGACGGCATTGTCTATCTGCCGTGCATTAAACCTGAACCGCGTCGCACTATTGGTCTGGTTTATCGTCCTGGCTCACCGCTGCGTAGTCGTTATGAACAGCTGGCAGAGGCCATCCGCGCAAAAATGGATGGCCATTTCGATAAAGCGTTAAAACAGGCGGTTTAAGCCGTTTAGTGCCGCTACCCGATAGGCTTCCGCCATCGTCGGGTAGTTAAAGGTGGTGTTAACGAAGTACTCAATGGTGTTGCCGCCACCTTTCTGTTCCATAATCGCCTGACCGATATGAATAATTTCGGCAGCGCGCTCGCCAAAGCAATGGATCCCCAGAATCTCTTTTGTTTCCCGATGGAACAAGATTTTTAGCGTACCCACGTTCATGCCAACGATTTGCGCTCGCGCCAGATGTTTGAACTGGGCGCGACCCACTTCATACGGCACTTTCATCGCGGTCAGCTGCTGTTCGGTTTTACCGACTGAGCTGATTTCCGGGATGGTGTAGATGCCGGTAGGGATATCTTCAATCAGATGCGCGGTGGCTTCACCTTTTACCAGCGCCTGCGCGGCGATGCGCCCCTGGTCGTAGGCCGCCGAAGCCAGGCTCGGATAACCAATCACGTCGCCCACTGCGTAAACGTGCGGCTGTGCGGTCTGATACATGCTGTTGACCTTAAGCTGTCCGCGACTGTCAGTTTCCAGCCCAATGTTCTGTAACGCCAGTGAATCGGTATTACCGGTGCGACCGTTGGCATAGAGCAGACAGTCTGCTTTCAGTTTCTTGCCTGACTTCAGGTGCATGATTACGCCGTCGTCGCAACCTTCAATCTTCTCGTACTCTTCGTTGTGACGAATGACCACACCGCTGTTCCAGAAGTGGTACGAGAGAGAATCTGACATCTCTTGATCAAGAAAAGCCAACAAACGATCGCGGGTGTTGATCAGATCCACTTTCACATCCATTCCACGGAAGATCGATGCGTATTCACAGCCGATCACTCCAGCACCGTAAATAAGCACGTGGCGCGGTTCGTGATGCATGCTAAGAATCGAATCGCTGTCGTAAATGCGTGGATGGGTAAAATCAACATCAGCTGGATGATATGGACGAGAACCGCAGGCAATAACAAATTTTTCTGCGGTCAGCGTTTCGACCGTACCGTCCGGGCAATCCAGCGCCAGCGTATGTTCGTCAACAAAGCGGGCGTTCCCCTGCAATATTTCGCAGTGATTACGTTCGTAAAATCCCTGACGCATACGTGTTTGTTGATTAATCACGTTATCGGCATGGTTAAGGATATCGGCAAAAGAAGAGCGGAGCAGTCGCGAATGGTCGCTGTAAAGTGGGTTTTGATTAAATTCTATAATGCGGCTGACGGCGTGACGGAGGGCTTTCGACGGGATGGTGCCCCAGTGGGTGCAACCGCCGCCAACATTTTGATAACGCTCGATAACTGCGACGCGCGCGCCTTGCTTAACCAGGCCCATTGCAGCGCCTTCGCCGCCGGGGCCGGAACCTATTACTATGGCATCGTAATCGTAGGAATGTGGCATGGTAGGGCTTACCTGTTCTTATACATAAAAGCAACAGAATGGTAACATTTTATCGCGAGTAAGCCAATTGATCCCCGTCATTTATCCGGCTATATCGTGAGCGGCCTTTGTGTTGTCTACCCCTTTTTCATTTCATTAATTCACTATTAATCGCTTTTTCTTGTGACTGGCAGTTTTATCTTGCTGAAGTGTGCTTTTTTGTTATTGTCTTTGTGAAATTTTCTTATAAAACAAATATATAAATATTTTATATTGATGGCGCATTTGTATTTATACCATCAATAAAATCCGTCAATTAGCCTGTTTATCTATAAATAAGGGAATAGCAGATGATCGAACACTATATTCGGGGGTTTGAGGAAGAACTGCGCGAGATCCGCCATCGGATCTATGAAAACCCGGAGCTGGGGTTACAGGAGTTTCAAACCAGCGCGTTGGTAGCAGAAAAGCTGCGACAGTGGGGCTATGAGGTAGAGCAAGGGCTGGCGACGACCGGCGTGGTTGCCACCTTAAAAGTGGGCGACGGAGAGAAAAGTATTGGTTTGCGGGCGGATATGGATGCGTTACCGATTTATGAAAATAGCGGCAAGCCCTGGTCCAGCAAACAACCTGGTTTAATGCACGCCTGCGGGCATGACGGGCATACCACCATACTGCTGGGGGCCGCGCGTTATTTTGCCGAAACCCGCCGTTTTAACGGCACGTTACGTCTCATCTTCCAGCCAGCCGAAGAGATGATCAACGGCGGTGAGATTATGGTTAAAGAGGGGCTTTTTGACCGTTTCCCCTGCGATGTGATTTTCGGTATGCACAACATGCCGGGTCTGCCGGTTGGCAAGTTTTACTTCCAGCCCGGGGCGCTGATGGCGTCAATGGATCAGTTCCACATTACGGTTCGTGGTTGTGGCGGACACGGTGCGATCCCCCACAAAGCCATCGACCCGGTGCTGGTCGCGGCACATATCACCACCGCATTACAAAGTATTGTGTCGCGCAATGTCGATCCACTGGAAGCGGCGGTAATTACCGTCGGCAGCATTGTTGCGGGTGAGGCTGCTAACGTCATTCCGGATAGTGCTGAGATGAAAATCAGCGTCCGCTCTCTTAGCCGTGAAACCCGGCAACTCCTTCTGTCCCGTATTCCTGCATTGGCGCAAGCCCAGGCCGTCAGCTTTGGCGCTACGGCTGATGTGACGCATGTTAACGGCACTCCGGTATTAGTGAATGATGAGGCGATGGCGCGCTTTGCCTGCCAGGTGGCCTGTGAAACGTTTGGTGAAGACAGGGCTGAGTTTGGCATCAAGCCGCTGATGGGCAGTGAAGATTTCTCTTTCATGCTGGAGGCCCAGCCAAAAGGCGCTTTCCTGTTGTTCGGTAATGGTGATGTCGGGGAAGGTTCCTGCATGGTGCATAACCCCGGATACGACTTCAACGATGCAAGTCTGGTGCCGGCAAGTAGCTACTGGGGCGCGCTGGTGGAAGCCTGGTTGCAATAAATAAAACAACACACAACAACACATTCTGGCAAGGAACATGGAATGACGGCGATCGTAAATGAATCGGTGGGCGTAAAGAAAAAGCCCAGCGGTAAGCGGGTGATTTTTGCTTCGGCGTTTGGCAATGCGCTCGAATTTTTTGATTTTGGCGTTTACAACTTTTTTGTGGTCTATATCAGTACACTTTTCTTTCCTCCCAGTGCCGATCATAACGTCGCGCTGTTACTGGCATTTGCGACTTTTGGCGTGAGCTTTTTTATGCGCCCGCTCGGTGGGATTATCGTTGGCGCCTGGGCCGATCGTTTCGGGCGTAAACCGGCGATGGTGTTCACTATTGCCCTGATGAGCCTCGGTACGTTGATGATCGGCATCGCGCCGACATATGCGACGGCGGGCTATTGGGGAACGGCAACGCTGGTGCTGGCGCGTCTGATCCAGGGCGTTGCGGCAGGTGGTGAAGTCGGCGCCTCAATGTCTTTGCTGGTTGAGTCTGCGCCGGCAAATCGTCGCGGCTTTTACAGTAGCTGGTCGCTGGCGACTCAGGGGCTGGCAACGACCTTTGGTGGTATCGTCGCTTTAGGTTTGAGTGCATGGTTGCCGTTTGCCACAGGTTCAGAGACCGTAATGGCGGAGTGGGGCTGGCGAGTGCCGTTTTTTATTGGCGTGTTATTAGCACCTATCGGTTGCTGGTTGCGTCTGAACCTGGAAAATGACGTACCTGAGCCAGTGCGCAATAAAAAAGCTGCTACCAGCGAAAGCGCGTTCTCTCTGCTCCTGCAACATAAGGCGACTATCGTTAACGGCGTTTTACTCGCTATTGGTAGCACGGTCGCAACCTATATCTCCCTCTTTTATTACGGCACCTGGGCGGCGAAGTATCTGGCGATGCCTCAACATTATTCTCATGCAGCGATGTTACTGGCGGGCGTTATTACGTTTGTGGGTGCGCTGCTGGTGGGGATGCTGTGTGATTCGGTCGGGCGTAAAAAGCTGATTTTAATCTCCCGTGTGATGGTGCTTCTCTGTAGCTGGCCTTCGTTCTGGCTGTTGGTGAATTACCCAAGCCCTGGCATGTTGCTGACGGTGGTTTTCGTGATGGTCAGCTTTACCACGCTTGGTGGTGTGCCGGTAATGTTGTTGATTTCCGAACTATTGCCGAAACGGATTCGGGCATTGGGCTTCGCGCTGGTTTATAGCATTGGTGTGGCAATTTTCGGTGGTTTTGCACAATATTTCGCCACGCAATCTATCGTGTTACTGGATAGCCTGACGGCTCCGGCGTGGTATCTGGGCGGAGGCACGTTGCTGTCGATGCTGGCGTTGTTGTTTGTGAAAGAACCAGCCAAAGAGCTTCAGTAAATATGTTTTATTGCCTTACCGTTCATTCACAACACTGGAGCAATCCAGTATGTTCATTCTCTGGTATAGTGCCAGCAGTACTTTTGGCAAGGATTCAGACATTGTGATGGGCGTAAGAGCGCAACAAAAAGAAAAAACCCGCCGTTCGCTGGTGGAAGCCGCATTTAGCCAATTAAGTGCTGAACGCAGCTTCGCCAGCCTGAGTTTGCGTGAAGTGGCGCGAGAAGCGGGCATTGCTCCCACCTCTTTTTACCGGCATTTCCGCGACGTAGACGAACTTGGTCTGACCATGGTTGATGAGAGCGGTTTAATGCTGCGCCAACTCATGCGCCAGGCGCGTCAGCGTATTGCCAAAGGCGGGAGTGTGATCCGCACCTCGGTCTCCACATTTATGGAGTTCATCGGTAATAATCCGAACGCCTTCCGGTTATTATTGCGGGAACGCTCCGGCACTTCCGCTGCGTTTCGTGCCGCTGTTGCGCGTGAAATTCAGCACTTCATTGCGGAACTTGCGGACTATCTGGAACTCGAAAACCATATGCCTCGTGCGTTTACTGAAGCGCAAGCCGAAGCAATGGTGACGATTGTCTTCAGTGCGGGTGCTGAGGCGTTGGACGTCGGCGTCGAACAACGTCGGCAATTAGAAGAGCGACTGGTACTGCAACTGCGAATGATTTCGAAAGGGGCTTATTACTGGTATCGCCGTGAACAAGAAAAAACCGCAATTATTCCGGGAAATGTGAAGGACGAGTAATGAAACAAGCAAATCAAGATAGAGGTACGCTGCTGCTGGCGCTGGTTGCAGGCTTATCGATCAATGGTACTTTTGCGGCGCTGTTTAGCTCCATTGTGCCATTTTCTGTATTCCCGATTATTTCCCTGGTGCTGACAGTTTACTGCCTGCATCAACGTTATCTTAATCGTACTATGCCAGTAGGCTTGCCGGGGCTGGCTGCCGCCTGTTTTATTCTCGGCGTTCTGCTGTACAGCACCGTGGTTCGTGCGGAATATCCGGATATCGGTTCTAACTTCTTCCCGGCTGTGTTGTCGGTCATTATGGTGTTCTGGATTGGCGCGAAGATGCGTAACCGTAAGCAGGAAGTTGCTGAGTAATCGGTAAGATGCCGGATGCTGGCGCATCCGGCATGGGTTTTACTTCGCCGTCAGTAACACGCCGCACTCCATATGGTGCGTGTAGGGGAACTGATCAAACAGAGCCAGACGTTCAACCTTGTGCGTCTGACTTAATGTTTCCAGATTCTTACATAACGTTTCCGGGTTGCAGGAAATGTACAAAATACGCGGATACGCCTGCACCATTTTCTCGGTTTCACTGTCCAGACCGCTGCGCGGCGGGTCGACAAAAATGGTTTCGCACTGATAACTCTTTAAATCGATACCCTGTAAACGGTTAAATTCGCGCACACCATTCATTGCCTGGGTAAATTCTTCCGCTGCCATACGAATAATTTGTACGTTATCAATATGGTTAGCGGCAATGTTGTATTGCGCAGCAGCGACCGACGGCTTAGCGATTTCGGTGGCTAATACTCGATCAAAATTGCGCGCCAGAGCTAATGAAAAATTACCGTTGCCGCAGTACAGCTCCAGTAAATCGCCTTTTGAGCCTTTGGTTACGTCCAGCGCCCATTCCAGCATCTGAATGCTCATCGCCGCGTTCGGCTGAGTGAAACTGTTCTCCACCTGACGGTAGATCATCTCTTTCCCTGCGACCGGCAGACGTTCGTCGATGTAATCTTGATCCAGCTCGATTTTGGTTTTCGTTGCCCGACCAATCAGATGCACATTCAGATTCTGCGCTCGCAGTGCATCGCGCAGGGCTTCCGCTTCCTGACGCCACTCATCATCCAGCTTTTTATGGTACAGCAGGGAAACCACCGCCTGATTACTCAACGTAGTGAGGTAATCAATCTGGAACAACTTGTGGCGCAGAACGGGATTATTACGCACACCCGCAATCATCGCCGTCATCAACTGGTTGATGAGTTCACTGGCAGCGGGGAAGCTATCCACGCGGATGCGGCTTTTGGTTTGTTGATCGAAAATGATGTGGTACAGGTCATCGCCATCGTGCCAGATGCGGAACTCCGCACGCATCCGGTAATGGCTGACCGGCGAGCGAAACACTTCCGGAACCAGGTCAGAAAACGGCGCCATCATACTTTGTAAACGTACCACTTTTTCGGCTAACTGCGCTTCATACTGTTCTGTTGGAAGGTGTTCGGGGGTCATGATGTATCCTGAAAATGAAATGTACGCGGCGATTGTAGGGATTGCTCATCAGATGTCCAGATCTTGATGTATTCCTATTTGTGAGCTACGTCTGGACAGCAACTTGTTACAACCTGTAGCATCCTCTCGCCGGTCCTGTGAGTTAATAGGGAATCCAGTGCGAATCTGGAGCTGACGCGCAGCGGTAAGGAAAGGTGCGATGATTGCGTAATGCGGACACTGCCATCCGGTGGGAAGTCATCATCTCTTTGTATCTTCAGATACCCCTCCAAGCCCGAAGACCTGCCGGCTAACGTCGCATCTGGTTCTCATCATCGCGTAATATTGATGAAACCTGCGGCATCCTTCTTCTATTGTGGATGCTTTACAATGATTAAAAAAGCTTCGCTGCTGACGGCGTGTTCTGTCACAGCCTTTTCCGCTTGGGCACAGGATACCAGCCCGGATACTCTAGTCGTTACTGCTAACCGTTTTGAACAGCCGCGCAGCACTGTGCTTGCTCCCACTACCGTTGTGACGCGTCAGGATATCGACCGCTGGCAATCGACCTCAGTCAATGATGTGCTGCGCCGTCTCCCGGGCGTGGATATCACCCAAAACGGCGGTTCAGGTCAGCTCTCATCTATTTTTATTCGCGGCACTAACGCCAGTCATGTGTTGGTGTTAATTGATGGTGTACGCCTGAATCTGGCAGGGGTGAGTGGTTCTGCTGACCTTAGCCAGTTCCCTATTGCGCTTGTCCAGCGTGTTGAATATATCCGTGGGCCGAGATCCGCCGTTTATGGTTCCGATGCAATAGGCGGGGTGGTGAATATCATCACGACACGCGATGAACCCGGAACGGAAATTTCAGCGGGATGGGGAAGCAATAGTTATCAGAACTACGATGTCTCTACGCAACAGCAGTTGGGGGATAAGACTCGGGTAACCTTGTTGGGCGATTACGCTTATACCCATGGTTATGATGTCGTCGCCTATGGCAATACCGGAACGCAAGCGCAGCCAGATAACGATGGTTTCTTAAGCAAAACGCTTTATGGAACGCTGGAGCATAACTTTACCGATGTGTGGAGCGGCTTTGTGCGCGGCTATGGCTATGATAATCGTACTAATTATGACGCGTATTATTCTCCAGGCTCGCCGCTGCTCGATACTCGCAAACTCTATAGCCAAAGCTGGGATGCCGGGCTGCGCTATAACGGCGAGCTGATTAAATCACAACTGATTACCAGTTACAGCCACAGCAAAGATTACAACTACGATCCGCATTATGGTCGTTATGATTCGTCCGCAACGCTTGATGAAATGAAGCAATATACCGTCCAGTGGGCAAATAACGTTACCGTTGGCCACGGTAATATTGGCGCGGGCGTTGACTGGCAGAAACAGACTACGACGCCAGGTACTGGTTATGTTGAGGATGGGTATGATCAACGTAACACCGGTCTCTATCTGACCGGATTGCAACAAGTCGGCGATTTTACCTTTGAAGGTGCTGCACGCAGCGACGATAACTCACAGTTTGGTCGTCATGGAACCTGGCAAACGAGTGCCGGTTGGGAATTCATCGAAGGTTATCGTTTTATCGCTTCTTATGGCACGTCGTACAAGGCACCTAATCTTGGGCAACTCTACGGCTTCTACGGTAATCCGGATCTAAATCCTGAGAAAAGCAAACAGTGGGAAGGGGCGTTTGAAGGCTTAACTGCTGGAGTGAACTGGCGTATTTCCGGATATCGTAACGATGTTAGTGACTTGATCGATTATGATGATCACACCCTGAAATACTACAACGAAGGGAAAGCGCGGATTAAGGGCGTCGAGGCGACCGCCAATTTTGATACCGGACCGCTGACGCATACGGTGAGTTATGATTATGTCGATGCGCGTAACGCGATTACCGACACGCCGTTGCTACGTCGCGCTAAACAGCAGGTGAAATATCAGCTCGACTGGCAACTGTATGACTTCGACTGGGGTATTACTTATCAGTATTTAGGCACTCGCTATGATAAGGATTACTCATCTTATCCTTATCAAACCGTTAAAATGGGCGGTGTGAGCTTGTGGGATCTTGCGGTTGCGTATCCGGTCACCTCTCATCTGACTGTTCGTGGTAAAATAGCCAACTTGTTCGACAAAGATTACGAGACAGTCTATGGCTACCAAACTGCAGGACGGGAATACACCTTGTCTGGCAGCTACACCTTCTGAACCACGTCCCACCGTGCTGGTGTTTGACTCCGGCGTCGGTGGGCTGTCGGTCTATGACGAGATCCGGCGTCTCTTACCGGATCTCCATTACATTTATGCTTTCGATAATGTCGCTTTCCCATATGGCGAAAAAAGCGAAGAGTTTATTGTTGAGCGCGTAGTGGAAATTGTCACTGCGGTGCAAGAGCGTTATCCCCTTGCGCTGGCTGTGGTGGCCTGCAACACCGCCAGCACCGTTTCACTTCCTGCTTTGCGCGAAAAGTTCGCTTTCCCGGTTGTCGGCGTCGTGCCGGCGATTAAACCCGCAGCGCGTTTGACCGCTAATGGTATTGTTGGATTGCTGGCAACACGCGGTACGGTGAAACGTTCTTATACCCATGAGCTGATTGCGCGTTTCGCTAATGAATGCCAGATAGAGATGCTGGGCTCGGCAGAAATGGTTGAACTGGCTGAAGCGAAGCTGCATGGCGAAGAAATTTCTCTGGATGCGCTAAAGCGTATCTTGCGCCCATGGTTAAGAATGAAAGAGCCACCAGATACCGTGGTTCTGGGTTGTACTCATTTCCCTCTATTACAAGATGAACTGTTACAGGTGCTGCCAGAGGGAACCCGGCTGGTAGATTCTGGCGCAGCAATTGCGCGCCGAACGGCCTGGTTGTTAGAATATGAAGCCCCGGAAGCAAAATCTGCCGATGCGAATGTTGCCTTTTGTATGGCAATGACGCCAGAAGCAGAACAATTATTGCCCGTTTTACAGCGTTATGGCTTCAAAACGCTCGAAAAATTGGCAGTTTTAGACTGATTTGGTTGAAACTTGCGCGGTTGGAAATTTATTTTAAATTTCCTCTTGTCAGGCCGGAATAACTCCCTATAATGCGCCACCACTGACACGGAACAACGGCAGACAAGCCGC
>NZ_JABWMT020000128.1:0-263 GCF_013368915.2 Escherichia sp. 93.1518 | reverse complement strand
CCCCCGCACGTTGCAGGTATATACCTGACAACATCACGGGGGCCATTCTTGCATCTAGACCATTCAAGAATAGCCGCGAAACGTTGTCATTACAACACAGGCGGCTATATGACGTTCGCGCAGTTAGGTATGGCCTTCTGGCACGATTTAGCGGCTCCGGTCATTGCTGGCATTCTTGCCAGTATGATCGTGAACTGGCTGAACAAGCGGAAGTAACGTGTCATGCGGGCGTCAGGCTGCCGTAATGGCAATTTGCGCCCGGA
>NZ_JABWMT020000127.1:0-266 GCF_013368915.2 Escherichia sp. 93.1518 | reverse complement strand
ATCCGGGTTATTCGGGAAGTGAACGGCACCGGGAAGCGGTTCATCCCCTTCCGGCGTCAGTGTGAAGCGGTTATAAATCTGCTCTTTCGCGGTATCCGTACCGATTTCGGTAAGGTAAACCCCGTTTTTGTTTCGCTTACGTGGCATGCTGGCCACTGGCTTTCCGTAGACGGATGCCCCTTTAATGGGGATCACCCGGAACAGCCCATGCTTTTTCGAGCGTTCATACACAATGGTCGGGTCAATCCCGCCAGTATCCCAGCAGA
>NZ_JABWMT020000126.1:0-266 GCF_013368915.2 Escherichia sp. 93.1518 | reverse complement strand
ATCCGGGTTATTCGGGAAGTGAACGGCACCGGGAAGCGGTTCATCCCCTTCCGGCATCAGTGTGAAGCGGTTATAAATCTGCTCTTTCGCGGTATCCGTACCAATTTCGGTAAGGTAAACCCCGTTTTTGTTTCGCTTACGTGGCATGCTGGCCACCGGCTTTCCGTAGACGGATGCCCCTTTAATGGGGATCACCCGGAACAGCCCATGTTTTTTCGAGCGTTCATACACAATGGTCGGGTCAATCCCGCCAGTATCCCAGCAGA
>NZ_JABWMT020000125.1:0-270 GCF_013368915.2 Escherichia sp. 93.1518 | reverse complement strand
ATTTTTCCGGTACGGAAAGTGATGCGAAAAAAACAGCGGCAGTCGTTGAACAGTCAATGAACCGGCAGGCGCTGGCTGCACAGAAAGCGGGGATTTCCGTCGGGCAGTATAAAGCTGCCATGCGTATGCTGCCTGCGCAGTTCACCGACGTGGCCACGCAGCTTGCAGGGGGGCAGAATCCGTGGCTCATCCTGCTGCAACAGGGTGGTCAGGTGAAGGACTCCTTCGGCGGGATGATCCCCATGTTCAGGGGGCTTGCCGGTGCGATCA
>NZ_JABWMT020000124.1:0-279 GCF_013368915.2 Escherichia sp. 93.1518 | reverse complement strand
TGTTAATGGAAAGGAAGCCGCCAAAGTTGCCGACGTTATTGCGAAACTTACAGCCACTCAGGCATTTACTGCATTTATCCTTCGTGATATCGGATGTAGGCTGGTCATATTCATCAGCGACAGCCGGACCGTTATAACCGCACTCATCACCGCGATAGGTCCAGGTGCAGGTGTTGGCCAGCATGATGCGCCCCGGAAAAACAGCACCATCCGTTTCCGTCGGCGTGGACAGTACAAAAGAGGCACTGACCGCGCTCAGTTCGCTGCACTGCTCGATGC
>NZ_JABWMT020000123.1:0-294 GCF_013368915.2 Escherichia sp. 93.1518 | reverse complement strand
ACAGGTTAGAAACCGTCAGCGTGGGGCGCGTACTGGTGCCTTTGCCATTCAGTTCGAAACCACTCCCCTGAATGGGATACGCCTGATACTGTCGCCCCTGCCAGGTAACCGGCTCACCTTTTTCGTTCTGCTCATTACAGAAAAAATAACGTTCTCCACCAACCTCTGTCAGATCGATTTCCCAGAGCACCACGCAGGCAGACTGCTCCGCACGGGTGCATTCATTCAGTGTTTCCTGTCGGATATCCTGCATCAGTTCACCACCTGTTCAAACTCTGCGCTGAACTCAACACG
>NZ_JABWMT020000122.1:0-297 GCF_013368915.2 Escherichia sp. 93.1518 | reverse complement strand
CACCGGTCATGGTGTATTTGCCCTTAAGCACGGCAGAAACTGCCTGCATCTCTTCCACCTGGGCAATGGCCAGCTCTTCGTCACGCATGTTCTGCATGATGATGCGACGGCGACGGTAAGCCGGGTCCGCCAGATTCTGCGGATCTTCATCCGGCAGGCGACGCAGGGTCATCTGCGGATTCACTTCATGCTTGGGTTTGACATATCCCGGCGTAAATTCAGAGGTGGAGCCGCCACGGGAGCGGATAACCTCACCGGAAACAATCGGCGAAACGTACAGCGCCATGTTTACCAGTC
>NZ_JABWMT020000121.1:0-298 GCF_013368915.2 Escherichia sp. 93.1518 | reverse complement strand
CTTTCGTTGTTCAGTGTTTCAATTTTCAGCTTGATCCAGATTTTTAAAGAGCAAATATCTCAAACATCACTCGTAAGTGAGTTTTGAGATACAGAGGCCGGCGACTTTCACTCACAAACCAGCAAGTGGCGTCCCCTAGGGGATTCGAACCCCTGTTACCGCCGTGAAAGGGCGGTGTCCTGGGCCTCTAGACGAAGGGGACGTATCAGTCTGCTTCGCAAGACGCCTTGCTTTTTACTTTCTATCAGACAATCTGTGTGAGCACTTCAAAGAACGCTTCTTTAAGGTAAGGAGGTGA
>NZ_JABWMT020000120.1:0-304 GCF_013368915.2 Escherichia sp. 93.1518 | reverse complement strand
CGACACGGTGGCTTTTGTTTTATCCGCAGACACCGCACGGAAGCTCTTGTCGGTTACGCCTTCCGGCTGGAATGCCACGGTCAGCGTGGTGCTCTGCCCTTTCACTACGGAAGCACTGGCTGGCGTTACCGTCATGCCGGTTGCCGCTGTTACTGTGCTGCGATCTTCAGCCATCGACGGGCGTCCCACATTGGTGACCTTCACCGTGCGGGTGATCACTTCCTTCGCCGTCACCGCCTTACCGATACGGCTGACCCAGCCACGGAACACATCGACCGTGCCGTTCGGGAAGCGGATTTTATAG
>NZ_JABWMT020000119.1:0-315 GCF_013368915.2 Escherichia sp. 93.1518 | reverse complement strand
ACGGCACCTGATACAGCCCTGTGGCCTCCAGATTATCCAGATAGAGATTCTGACCTGATTTCCACCAGTCATCATGTCGGTAAAAATCCGGCAAATCGATACCTGCAAGATGATAGGCATCGCGGAACAGCGTATAACAGTCTGTCACCCCGTGCTCAAAACGCCGCCCGGTGAGATGCGGCACACAGCGGAACTTATGAATCACTCCCCGGCAGACCAGCCACCACGGCAAATCACTCTGCATCTGCAGCCGCCTGTCAGCCTCACTCAGCCAGGGCAGACCACCGGGGTGGCTGTGGACCAGCGCCACAATCT
>NZ_JABWMT020000014.1:0-112980 GCF_013368915.2 Escherichia sp. 93.1518 | reverse complement strand
GAAGAACGGAAACGCCTTAAACCGGAAAATTTTCATAAATAGCGAAAACCCGCGCGCCTTCCGCCCCGTAGCCTGCCGGATCGCTGGAAAGGACCCAGCTACTAGCGAATGCCAGTAGCCAAGGTGGGCTGCGGGCTTAATTTAAAGCGGTGTGATTTGCAACCATTCAGACGCACTAATCTCAAAGCGACGTCCGTTAGACAACTCGATAATCACGGGTAATTCACCTAGCTCCAGCCAGGCGTTTTTTTCCGTTGGAAAACTAACAGTAGAGATCTGGTAATCCGATACGCTTTCAGCCAGTCGGCAACTTTTAAACACATCACCAAGGGCGGACGCGAAGAATTCATTTAGCTCATATTCAATCTGCTCTTTAGCTGCTGTCATGTTTCTGTCTCATCAACTTGAATAGGGTAATCAGGAATGGATGCGAACTACAGGTCGTCTGCACCATCTTTCAGATTAAAGCAGCGCCACATTTCGTCAGGGTCAGTATTAGCCGACATCTCGCGCACCTGATTAATATTTGGCGATATTACAACAGGCACTCAATGAATGCATGTTGTAAGCCTCTCGCTCAGGAGCACTGAATCGTTCCATTATTGAATTAAATTTATGCGACTCTTTCATCAAAACCTCCTGACAAAGATACCGTGCGACCACGGTCGCACGCTCCTGAATACATGCCCTGTTTCTTCCACCCTCGCACAGGGCTGGCGAGCATGAGGGACAAACCCGCGAATCATAAACGCGGTAAAAACCCGGTGTGCATCGTTTTTGATTATTCCCACACACTCACGCAGAAGGAATTCCCCGTCGGGCTACGGTCATGGTTAATGCAGGAATACGGCGACAATACAGCGCAGCTAAAAGGGTAATGGACAGAAAGAGCGGTTTATTTCATTCCACAGGATTCTGAGTGCCCCCCTCCTCCAATGGGCTGAGCATCCACCTATATAGTTTTAATTTTCATCAATCCATTTAACTATCGTTTAATTGTTGTCACATAGGATTCTGCCGTTTTTAACAATGCAGGATAATAAGATGAAAAAAATGTTGTTTTCTGCCGCTCTGGCAATGCTTATTACAGGATGTGCTCAACAGACGTTTACTGTTGGAAACAAACCGACAGCAGTAACACCAAAGGAAACCATCACCCATCACTTCTTCGTTTCGGGAATTGGACAGGAGAAAACTGTTGATGCAGCCAAAATTTGTGGCGGCGCAGAAAATGTTGTTAAAACAGAAACCCAGCAAACATTCGTAAATGGATTGCTCGGTTTTATTACTTTAGGCATTTATACTCCGCTGGAAGCGCGTGTGTATTGCTCACAATAATTGCATGAGTTGCCCATCGATATGGGCAGCTCTATCTGCACTGCTCATTAATATACTTCTGGGTTCCTTCCAGTTGTTTTTGCATAGTGATCAGCCTCTCTCTGAGGGTGAAATAATCCCGTTCAGCGGTGTCTGCCAGTCGGGGGGAGGCTGCATTATCCACGCCGGAGGCGGTGGTGGCTTCACGCACTGACTGACAGACTGCTTTGATGTGCAACCGACGACGACCAGCGGCAACATCATCACGCAGAGCATCATTTTCAGCTTTCGCATTAGCTAACTCCTTCGTGTATTTTTCATCCAGTGCAGCAACATCACGCTGGCGCTGCTGCATGTCAGTAATGGTGGCGTTCGCCTGGCTGAGTTTTTCCTTCGCTTTATCGCGCTGGTCTTTGTAGGAGATGGCGTTATCACGGTAATAATTGACTGCCCATGACAGGCTGACGATGATGCAGATAACCAGAGCGGAGATAATCGCGGTTACTCTGCTCATTTCTGCCCCCACAAACAGATTTCACGCTCAATCTCACGGCGAGTCATCAGGCCTTTCCATTGCTTACCGCCAGCGTATGTCCAGCGACGTAGCTGATCACATACGCCTTTGATATCGCCCTGGTTTATTTTGCGAAGAAGCGTCGATGTTCTGAAATTTCCAGCACCCACGTTGTAAACGAACGAGTAAAGAGCACCGCGCGTTGTTTCCGGTATATCGACTTTGATGTACGGGTTAATTTGTCTGGCGACCGTGGCAAGGTCTTTATTCAGGAGGGTTTTGCATTCTGCTTCGGTATACGTTTTACCGAGCATAATGTCTTTTCCGGTGTGCCCGTAACATACAGTCCATACGCCAACGATATCTTTATATGGTATGTAGCTGACACCTTCCAGACCATCGTTACCACTCGGACCAGTGATGAGCACAGACGCTATGGCAACAGCCCCGCCACCAATAGCAGCTGCTACAGCCTTGCGTAATGATGGCGACATTATTCACCTCTCGCAGCCTTACGCTTATCTTCTTTAATCTTGAAATAAAGGTTTGTCAGATAAGTGAGAAAACCCAACACAAGGCTTCCAAGCACTCCAATCGCCGCCCACTGTGACGGACTGACCTGATCAAGCCACTGTAAAAACCAGTAGCCAGCACTGCCTGCAGAGGTGCCGTAGGCAATGCCCGTTGTTAACTTGTCCATGGATTTCATAGCCTCACCTCCGCGAATAACGGATGGTGTACACGGTTCGGAACGAAGAGGAAAGGTATAGAAGTTACATTAGCGTAAGGCTTGAACATCTATTCAAAAAGAAAAACGCCAGCGATTATTCTGGCGTAGCTAAAAGCATCATACAATTATCAAATACGAAAATTACAAAATCATTAAAACGCATCACGTTACATCATGTCTTTTTCTAAAAAAAATCTTGATGAATATTGATGGGGAGGAACACCAAAATATCTTCTGAAAACACTTACAAAATATGACGTGTTTTCATAACCGCATATCTCAGCAACTTTTCCAACAGAATATAAATTGTAGCTTAATAACCTTTCCGCCATCACCATTCGCTCTTCAAGAATTAATTTACTAAATGATAAGCCTTCGTGCTTTAATTTTCTTTTTAACAGACTTTCACTCAGATACAGTCTTGAAGATATATCACAAAGTCTCCATGTTGCAGATATATCCGTGTGAATAATAGCCTTAACTTTACTTCCTAAACTATTAAGACATCCAAATAAAAAACTTTGCACTATTTTCTCTGAAGATAAGATAGCAAGACATGCAAGTGATATTTGATTTCTAACAAAATCCACAGTTCTGCCATCACAATTCAAGCATGCAATCAAGTTCTTTAACAATGAAAAATCTTCACATTCCACCATCAAGTATGCCGGATAAAACCTTCTTACAGAAAAAGGTGAGAGTGTGTTGCTTTTAAAGAAATCATTAACTGTTTTCTCTTCAACATCTACGATCATTACATGATCTATATTTGATGAAAAAAAATCTTTTAAATTGTAATCAATGAGAACAGCACTTCCTTTTTTAAACAAAATATCTTCTTTACCAATTCGGACATCAAACGAGTTCAACACCAAAATGATAGAACATATGTATGGCATATTATCCACCTGATATCATTGGGGTTACACCAGGTAAGTATAGGTGGAAAATCAATATTCGCCAGTTCAACAATAAGGAAAATCTCATTGCATCACAAGTATAAAATTATGTATTTAACTCACAAAGACAAATTATTAAACCAATCTGTTATATTATATATAGCTGCGTGGAATCATAATATCATATATTTTGACTGGCATGTTTACCAAATTTAAGTTGCATCTCAATGGTTTCTTCAGCGTAAACAGAGTTTTTATACAAACTGACACTCTGGGTATCATAGTGTAGTTTTTACGATTGTAAATATCCTGCATGCAGGAACTCATCCTTTTGGATGATATCGCATACAATTAATTTACCATCAGTCTTAGAGCCAGTTCGTCCGGATAGGGATCGAAGTAATTCTGTGTAAGCAAGTAATCATTAGGATACTCACCCAGATAATGCTTCAGCAGAGTCAACGGCGCAAGAAGAGGTAATGTGCCAGAACGATAGTTAAGTATAACCTCGCTCAACTCTTTACGCTGGCGTGTACTTAAGTAGTTACTAAAATACCCCTGTATATGCATCAGCACATTCGTGTGATTTTTACGTGATGCAGGTTTTCTGAGAATCGCCATCAGCTTATCACGATACACCTCAAAGTATGATTCAAGGTCCGCCCACTCGTGTATTGCAGCCACAAATGGTCCCATATCTTTATAGCCTGCCTGACTATGCGCCAACAACTGAAGCTTATAACGACTATGAAAAGCTAATAACTCTCTTCTTGATAATTTCTCCTTGTAAAGGTGATTGAGCTCATGCAAAGCAAAAACTCTTTCAACAAAATTCTCACGAAGCACTGGATCATGTAATCGCCCATCCTCTTCAACCGGTAGCCAGGAAAACTTTTCCATCAAAGTGCTCGTAAATAGTCCCACTCCATCTTTACGACCTCGATTACCATTTTCATCATAGACACGCACGCGCTCCATGCCACAGCTGGGAGATTTAGCACAAACCACAAACCCCGATACATCCTTTAATTTGTCCATATAAGAACGACTAAACTCTGTCATTCTCTCTGTCACATCCTCATTCTGGTCGTGGCTGAAACACATCCGTATATTTCCTTGCGTCGAGCGCACAAGACGTAGAGCAGGACGCGGAACTGGCAGCCCTATAGCCATTTCCGGACATACTGGTCTGAATGTTACCCATTCCACTAATTTGTCCATTAAAAAGTCAGCTCTTTTGTGACCACCATCAAAACGAACAGCAGAACCGGCCAAACAACCGCTGATTCCAATCACAGGTTTTTTTATCATATTCTCCCCCTTGACTAATTCATTAACACATAAACTGTGTAGTGCACGGAATAAATTGCCTTTCTGGCGTCATCACTGACAATTTTTCTGTTATGGACTATTCCTAATATAGTATGAAAGTTCTTTAAGTGATCGGTCGTAATCATCTATCTTTCATACTTACTCTCAACTATCAAAAGTACAGGATTTATTATGAAGTTATGGCCTGTGTTGACTGGCATTGCACTCTCTTTCACTCTTATAGCATGTAAGGCCCCGACACCACCTAAAGGTGTGCAGCCGATTACAAATTTTGACGCCAACCGCTACCTCGGAAAATGGTATGAAATAGCTCGCCTCGAGAACCGGTTCGAACGTGGTCTGGAACAGGTCAGCGCTACTTATGGAAAACGGAACGACGGAGGGATTCGTGTACTTAACCGTGGATACGATCCAACGAAAAATAAATGGAGCGAGAGCGAAGGTAAAGCATACTTTACTGGAGATACTAAAACTGCAGCGTTGAAGGTTTCGTTTTTTGGCCCCTTCTATGGTGGCTATAATGTAATCAAACTGGATGATGAGTATAAGTATGCTCTTGTCAGTGGTCCGAACAGAGAATACCTATGGATTCTGGCAAGGACCCCAACTATTCCAGATAAAGTAAAAGCAGACTATGTGCGAACCGCTCAAAAGTTGGGATTCAATGTCAATGAATTATTATGGGTTAAACAATAAAATCCCTACCCGAAATAATACTTATTAGAAAAAAACCAGCCTTTGGGGAGGCTGGCTAAATCAGGAAACAAGCTGTTATATGATAATAACTACGTTGCGATTCCAACATTTAAAATGTTAGACTAATGAGAATCAGACAGCAACTTTTCCTTTAATTATTTCGAACAATCAGCATCCATCTCCAATCGGAGATCCAACACCATCAGCATACCCTCCACTACGCCCTCAGCTTTCTGGAGCATCCTGCCAACCCAACAATCAGATCGCCCATGCTTACGTGCAAGCGCCATAAAAGTCATGCCGCCGACATAATAGTCCACCAATAAATCATGCAAATCGCTGTTGTTCTTTTTCAGACGGGCCATGCACCCGCAAATGATCATCGCGTCATCGTCACAACATTGCGGGCGAGATTTTACTTTTGAAGGAATTAATCCCTTAAAACCGGCGGCAATGGACGACCAGGTCACATCTTCATGATTATTAGCCGCCCACGCTCCCCAACGCTCAAGAACCATCTGAATATCACGCATCAACTTACTCCACAAAACTCAGACCAGAACGCCAATTACAAGCAAAAATCAACAAAACAGTATTAGTTGATTGTTATCTCTGACTTCATACTCCTGCTCCTGTCAGTGTTTTGGCGTAATTCTTCAGTATTCGGTAATCGGTCAAAACAGAGCCGGGGAAACGATATAAGCGCAGACGCCCCCAGCGGTGGCGAAGAAGTTCTGCCATATTAAACTCAAACATCATTCATTCCCCATTTCGGTGATGGTCAGTTCCAGCCTCCCACCTTTGGTAACAGGCATCTTCACAACGCGGTAATCAACGACCTGAGCATCATCCAGCCAGAAACCTGCTTTAGTGAGTGCGTCAAAAGCGGCTTTTTGCAGATTATCCAGGTCACGGCTACGGCGATCCGGCATGTGGCACTCAATGCGGATTTTCACAGGCATAGCCAGGCCGATATCCAGCATTGCGTTTTTAATGATTCGGGCGACGTTATCGCGGTATGCCTGCCCCTCTGCACTGACGTGCGTGCGCCCGCGATTATGGCGGTAATAGCGATTATTGCTCGGAGGCCAGGGTAATGTGATACTGTAGGTATTCACGCCTTAATAACCCCCTCTTTCAGCCAGATAACCTGTGTTCTCGCCATACCTTCCAGCGCGCATTCTTTTGCATATGCAGCATCGACAAAATGTGTGCGGCGGTCGATTTCGTCGTGGCAGGCAGAACATGCAATGGTGGCAATCAGGTCTGGCGGTTTGATACCGGTACCGCACAATCCAGCCAGCCGGATATGTGCCAGTACAGACGTTTCAGAATTGCCATTACATACGCCAGGGATTCTTACCTGGCATTCCCGACCACGCGCTGCTTTTCTCAAATCAGCCATGATTCCTCCTTGCTGCCAGTCGCAACCATTTTTTATCAACCAGGCTAGCGGTATATCCGAGCAGTGTTGGTATTTCGGATGGCTTCAGCTCAGGCTTACGCTTACGACGATTTGATACTCTGTAGATGTGTCCGTTCATGACACGAATAAGCGGTGTAGCCATTACGCCTCCTGCTTGTCGCGGAGCAGCTGGAACTCGCAGCTCTGCGGAATAGTCAGGTGGCAGCCAATATTCACCGCCCAGGCTTCAACCTTACACAGGAAGACATACATCTCTCCGGTATCAAGATCGGAGGTATGGCGTAACGACTGGATAGTGGTGATATCACCGGTTACGACATCAACCAGGTCTTTGGTTTCATAACCGAGATATGTGTGTTTGAGAGCATCTTTTACCCAAGCTGGAGTGGCGAACGTTTTACCCCTGCTGATGAGGTATTCACTGATTTCGCTGTACCACATGTGGCTGAGTGCATTCTGGGAAAGACTGCGTTTCTCACGCCACGGTTTAAGCACCATGCGAAAGCATTTGCCCTCCTCCAGATAAGGCTGGATCTGCCGACCGATAGCGGTGAAGTTGCCGCGATGTAATTTGATGCCGTCTTGTGAGAGGTTCACGCTTCACCTCCGCAGAGGTCAAACGCTAGATGCAAAGAATTGCAGGTGCATTTCTGCATCTGTGAAGGGAGAAGAGAGTTTGGATTGTATGTGCGCATAAACGTCCCCGTTTAGCGCAGAAGTCACCGGAGTTGTTCAGGCTCCGGTGACATAATTATGCCGTGTTGATTTCCCAAAATCAAAATCGATAGAATTGCTCCTTCTTAAAACACTTTTACTCTCTGGAAGCTTTTCTTATCTCTCTTGGTGTTATATTAAAACGATTATGAAATCTTTCAGTAAAACGAGAAGGACACTTATAACCATTTTCTCTGGCAATCTCGCTTATAGGTTTTACCGTCGTTTGTATAGCAGACAACGCATTATTTAACCTCACATCGTCCAGTATACTTTGGAAACTTACCCCCTCGCTTGCTAGACGGCGATGTAATGTAGAAACAGAAATGTAGAGATATCGAGCAACCTTGTTTGCTGTCCATTTTGTGCCGGGTTCGGATAGCAGCAGGTTATAACAACGACTTATCAATGATTGTTTACTATATGATAAAAGTAAATGATTAACATGATTCACTCCTAACGAAAGTAGAACGCCCATTGCTAAGTGCTCCTGAATTTTAGTTGAGAAGCCTCGGGAAACAGATGTTTTTAGTTGCTCCCAACAATATATTAACTCAGGATTCTGAGGTAAAAAGAAACTTGTTTTGTTACGTATTTGATCAGTTACCGTATAAAGTTTTTGGAAACTCTCAATTAAATCAATGGGTAAGTAAAGCATTTCTGCAAGATAAAGCCCTGCTTCAGGATAATTCTCAATATAAAATTCATAACCACAAGGAAATAATATTATTTGATTATTATCAACAGTTAAAGTATGCGTCTCCCAATTGATAACTTTCTTTCCCTGACGGATACGACACAAAGCTGGCATAAGAGGCTTAACCCTATGAATCTCATGATGTTTATGCATCCGTATTTCTTCGATCTTTAAGTTAGTCTTACCTCTTGCCAGCATACTCTCACCCTACTTTATCTCATAAACTGGTGTTATCTCAGCGGTTGCGATTTTATTAGCATTAAGCATATAACCAACTAACGCTCCGCTGGAGTTAGAATCTACAGGAATCTTTTCAGTTTTTAGAGCCCATACTTTAAACTGGTAATGATGTGGTTTATCTCCTTTAGGAGGACATGCGCCACCAAACCCAGCATAGCCAAAATCATTTCGGCCTTGAACAGCACCAGTCGGCAGTTTTGTTCCATCACGTCTCCCTGCATCAACGGGCAAATATGTTATTGTTGCTGGAATATTAACAACAGTCCAATGCCACCAACCACTGCCTGTAGGTGCATCTGGATCATATACAGTTACGGCAAAGCTTTTGGTACCTTCAGGAACACCAGACCAGGTTAATGAGGGCGATGTATTACCACCTTCACACCCAAATCCAGAAAAGACATGAGACGTTGTAAGTTGCTCTCCTGTTTTTATTTCATTACTAGTGACCTGAAATGCTGCAGCCTGCGCAGAAAATGTTATGAATGCCAATACAGTTGAAACGATAAGTGTTTTCATAAAAACCTCTTTGTTATGACCTATCGTTATTTTATTTGATATTCCTTTATCTCATTATGCATAAAGGCGCAATGTTTATGCAAAAGCAATCACAATTGTACCCCCAACCCAATTATTTGCCACAATATACACAAAGCACATTGATACTATCTAAAAACTCTGCTTTATTATTAGTAATACCTACGAAAGTCGGTGTTATTTTTTAACCTACCATTCAAAATACGTGACATACACCATTTTGCTCATAATAATTTGTCACGTATTTTCAGTATTTGAATCTGCGACCAAGAGTTCTCACCTAACAAATGATTAAGATTGTATAGCTCATTTACTACCCCAATACAGCCGTACAAAACTCGCTTGTGGGAACAAACAAAGTAATTACCCATTAAGTTTCGTCAAAGATAATTAATTCTGTCTTGCACTTTATCACCATAGCATAACTTAAAATCCGAGATCATTATTTAGAAATAAATCTCACCATCAACCATATATTTGAGAGCACTTATCGCCTGCTGGGCGGATATTACTTTCATTAAAGGATAGTGTTTAAAAACAATGCCATTCATAAAATAGATATCACAGGTTTTATTATCCGTATTAATTATGATTTTTTCGAATGTTTTATAGGCAAGTGTACGGCATAACTCTCGTCCATTTTTACTGGTTAAGTCAATAGCATAAAAATCACTGAATGAATTTACACCTTTACTCTTCAAAGTTTTCAATGATACCGAAGCCCTTCGTAATTCCTTATCTAATAGTCTTATTTTCTCTGCTATAGCGGTAACTTCAGGCGCGACAGACAATGCAACGATTAAATTATTAATTTTCATCTGAAGCTCAATAATTTTTAACTCTAAAGTTTCATTAGCATCTTTCTTGTTTTCAACTGGTTGAATTTTGCTACAATTAAAAAGCAATTCATTAATGATATTATAATCAACCAAATCTCTTTTTATTGATGGCCTGTCACATCGATGTAATCTTCTCATCGGACAAACATAATAGCCATGCAAACTTCCAGATACCGCATGAACAATCATGGTATTACCACAAGCCTCACACTTCATAACTGTTCGAAGTAGATTTATTAGCATAGGATTCTTGCTACTATTGCTAATACCAAAAGGTGCCAACCGAATTTCCTGTACAGCGTAAAACAAATCATCTGATATGACTCTGGGATAATAGCCAGCGATTTCACTTATCCCTTTCCCTCTTGCACGATATGAAGGTACGCATATACCTATCAGAGCTTTATTCGCTAATAATTTTTCAATTACAGAAGGTCCCCATGCACTTTCTTTTCCTGAGAAATTCTTTACAGCATGATCATTTAAATACTTGGCTATTGCATTCAATGAGCGCCTTTCCATCCTGAGTTTAAAAATTAGCTCAATAGTTTTCACCCTGTCGGGGTCTGGAACAAAAGCCGTTCTTTTGTCATCTAAGGAGAGCCATCTCGGACAAGACGCCGTCATAATCGTACCTGATTCCAGTGCATCCTGCCGTTTTTTCTTCCATGATAATTTAACCCGACTTGACTTTATCTCGCTTTCTTCATTTGCCCTTTGTGCTATAAGTATGGCTTTTATTAATGAATATGGCTCATTCAAAGAGTCAATATTATAGACTGTATTGTCGCAAAGAGTTATAACATCAATACCGTGATTCAAAATCAATTTCAGACGTTCAATCGCTTCACCGACTTTTTCTCTTGAAAGTCTGTCCAGACTTTCAACTAACAATGTAGTTCCTGGCAATATATAACCATGCTCTATAGCATCTAAAAATTCCGAAAAAGCTCCTGATTGTGCATGCTTTCCTTTGAATGCACTTAATCCTAAATCTTCATATGTTATGGTATCAAGATAATAATCACTATTTACCTTTAACCATTCAGCAATAAGTCTTCTCTGTCGGTTTAATGAGTCACCAGACATCTGACCTGGTGATGAAAATCGCATATATGCTATGGCTTTTTTCATGGTGACACCTGCTAACGTATGCTTTTATAAACCTTAGTGGTGGGATATAATTTTTGTTTAATTTTTATTTAAAAAGACAATTAAGGTCACATTATCTTGAATATACAACAATAATCGTATTGCAATTTTCTTACGCCATAATCTTGAAAGCACAAAAGAATACATAAAAAATAAAGACATTAACAAAAAGCATAAAACGAGGCTCATATAAATATAAGAGCCTCCATATTTTAGTCGTTTAGAAACAAATTATTTTAATGTGGTGTGCTTCGTGACAATAAATTAATAACCAACACACCGGCACAAATCAACATCATGCCTATAATGGCTGGCAGGTCCAGCCGTTGGCCGAAAAGTCCCCATGACAGTAAGCTAATCAGGACAATACCGACTCCTGACCAGATAGCATAAGCAATCCCTGTAGGAATATAAGCCAGCGTCTGAGCTAATAACCAGAATGATGCACAATAACAAATAATTGTACCAACAGATGGCCATAACCGTGTAAAACCTTCTGAAAACTTCATTAAGGTTGTACCAATGACCTCTGCAAGTATTGCACCACCAAGATAAATATAAGGGTTCATAGCATATTCTTTCCTGTTCAAACTGGAGAGAATTGTACTACAGTTTGAACTCAACTCACCTGTTTCATCATTGTGTACCCATTGATGTTCTTTTATATACTCTCAATACCCGTTTCATCGCGGCACTCTGGCGACACTCCTTAAAAATCAGATTCGTGCTCACCTTTCCTTCCCGTTCTTCTCTGGTAGCGAACCGGTAATACACCGTTCGCTAGACCTTACCATCAACGACCAGGATTCCTGCCCGCGCCATTTTAGCCGCAGCCTGATTTATGCTGGTTACGGTTTCGCCTGTTACCGCGGCAACGTCCTGTGCACAGTGATCTTGCCCAGCAATAGTGGACACGCGGCTAAGTGAGTAAACTCTCAGTCAGAGGTGACTCACATGACAAAAACAGTATCAACCAGTAAAAAACCCCGTAAACAGCATTCGCCTGAATTTCGCAGTGAAGCCCTGAAGCTTGCTGAACGCATCGGTGTTACTGCCGCAGCCCGTGAACTCAGCCTGTATGAATCACAGCTCTACAACTGGCGCAGTAAACAGCAAAATCAGCAGACGTCTTCTGAACGTGAACTGGAGATGTCTACCGAGATTGCACGTCTCAAACGCCAGCTGGCAGAACGGGATGAAGAGCTGGCTATCCTCCAAAAGGCCGCGACATACTTCGCGAAGCGCCTGAAATGAAGTATGTCTTTATTGAAAAACATCAGGCTGAGTTCAGCATCAAAGCAATGTGCCGCGTGCTCCGGGTGGCCCGCAGCGGCTGGTATACGTGGTGTCAGCGGCGGACAAGGATAAGCACGCGTCAGCAGTTCCGCCAACACTGCGACAGCGTTGTCCTCGCGGCTTTTACCCGGTCAAAACAGCGTTACGGTGCCCCACGCCTGACGGATGAACTGCGTGCTCAGGGTTACCCCTTTAACGTAAAAACCGTGGCGGCAAGCCTGCGCCGTCAGGGACTGAGGGCAAAGGCCTCCCGGAAGTTCAGCCCGGTCAGCTACCGCGCACACGGCCTGCCTGTGTCAGAAAATCTGTTGGAGCAGGATTTTTACGCCAGTGGCCCGAACCAGAAGTGGGCAGGAGACATCACGTACTTACGTACAGATGAAGGCTGGCTGTATCTGGCAGTGGTCATTGACCTGTGGTCACGTGCCGTTATTGGCTGGTCAATGTCGCCACGCATGACGGCGCAACTGGCCTGCGATGCCCTGCAGATGGCGCTGTGGCGGCGTAAGAGGCCCCGGAACGTTATCGTTCACACGGACCGTGGAGGCCAGTACTGTTCAGCAGATTATCAGGCGCAACTGAAGCGGCATAATCTGCGTGGAAGTATGAGCGCAAAAGGTTGCTGCTACGATAATGCCTGCGTGGAAAGCTTCTTTCATTCGCTGAAAGTGGAATGTATCCATGGAGAACACTTTATCAGCCGGGAAATAATGCGGGCAACGGTGTTTAATTATATCGAATGTGATTACAATCGGTGGCGGCGGCACAGTTGGTGTGGCGGCCTCAGTCCGGAACAATTTGAAAACCAGAACCTCGCTTAGGCCTGTGTCCATATTACGTGGGTAGGATCACAGAAGCTCTTATGCGTCCCCAGGTAATGAATAATTGCCTCTTTGCCCGTCATACACTTGCTCCTTTCAGTCCGAACTTAGCTTTAATTTCTGCGATCTTCGCCAGAGCCTGTGCACGATTTAGAGGTCTACCGCCCATAACAGGAAGTTGTTTTACTGGTTCAGGTATCGTCTCACCACGGTTAATTCGCGCTGTCATACAGGTCAGTTCATCGGCAGCCTTGCGCCGTAATTCCGCGTCAGTCAGCGCATTGGCCCGCATGTTCTGGTACAAGTTGGTAACCAGCCAGTAATGCGCGTTCGATTTCCACGGATAAGACTCTGCATCCGGATACAGGCCACGCTTCCGGCAATACTCGTAAACCATATCAACCAGCTCGCTGACGTTTGGCAGCCCGGCGTTAACAAATGCTTCTTCCCGGCACCAGGCGACAAACTGCCCGGGTGATGGCAGGAATGGTCGATTCTGCCGACGGGCTACGCGCATTCCAGCGTTAACCTGTTCCATTGTGGTGATCCCGTTTTCCCGGAAAGCCAGAACCCACTGGCGGCGGATTTCGTTCAGTTCATTCTGGTCACGGTTAGCCAGGCTCGCCGGGAAAGTTGCCAGTAACTGGCTGAACACACCGTTGATGATCTGCGCTACCTGCTGTACCTGTGGCTTTTCGTCGTACTGTTCCGGCATGTTGTTGGCGATCCGGCGCATCTGCTCACAGTCAAAGTTAACCATCTGTGCGGCGATGTTTTTCATAGTTCCACCCCGTAAATCCAGTCAGTATTCGTCAGGTCGAGTTTTGGTTTGCCGGCTGTCACGCCAGCCTGTTGCTTGTTTCGGTTGATTTCGAGCTGGGTCCACTTGTCGCGGAGTTTGGCCGGACTTAGCACGTTACCGGACCAGAAGTTGTCCTGGCATGCCCAGCGGAACAGCACGCACATGTCGCGGTGGTTACGTCCGTCACGTTCACGCATCAGGCGGATATCGTTAGCCCACCCTGCAAAATTCGGTTTTCTGGCTGATGGCGCGATGGTCTTCACCATGTCAAACATCCACTCTGCGGCGGTCAGGTCTTCTGCTGTCCCCCACTTGCTGCCGCTCTGAATTGCAGCATCCGGTTTCACCACAGGAAGATCGTTTTCTGGTTGGTCAGAGGATTCGCCAGAATTCTCGGACGAAAAAGGTTTTATATTGTCTTTTGTTAGTTTGTCTTTTGTGTTTACCTGATTCGGGTAAACGCCTTTACCTGATTTGGGTAAACTTTTTTTACCTGATTCAGGTAAATTTACCTCTTTCAGGTAAACTTTATTTTTCTTACCTGATTCGGGTAATGTTGACCATTCACTGACCACATTATTAATGCCGGTATTCCGCCCGCTCTGAATCAAAATCCCACGCTTTACCAGAACACTTTTTGCAGCAGAACACTTGTGCGGCAATATCCCGGTTAATTCGGAAAGTTGCTCGTTGCTAACCCAATCCAGTTTTTTATTAAAGCCATATGTTTTGCGCATGACAGCCAGGAAGACCAGAAGCTGGTGCTGTGTTAATCCGGCCAGCATCACAGCTTCCAGCAACTCATTTGCAATGCGCGTATAACCATCATCGAGATCTGCCACGCGCGGCTCCTTTTGTGCCGCATCCGGCACTGGAAAATTGAATATCTCAGCAGTGTTTGCCATAATTCCTCCCGCAATGAGTGTGTTACGATTTGCACCTGAAAGTCGGTTCTGTTCCAGCAGACCGGCTTTCGCCATTTCTGAACCTGTCATATCGCCCCCAGCATGGTAGTAACCATCGCCATCAATGGACCAGCCAGATCTGGGTCCACACGAAACATCGACACAATACCTTCACTAATTTCCTTCAGTTTCTGGTGGCGTGGTGCGTTGAGAATGACAGCCTGTTTTGCCTCACTGAGTTCCTTTTCCATTTCAGCCAACCTAGCCATGAAGCTATCCTGCTCAACCAGGTAACCGCGATATTCCAGCGGTAGTACCGCCAGAATTGCCGGGGTCAGTTCACGCACGTTATTTCGGTATTTTTCAGAATCGAATTTGTTATCGAGGAAGCGGAACAGCTTCTGGCGTGCACGGCTGACATCATCAGGGAAATCGATGGTGCCGCCGCCCTGCTCCCGATACTCATTCACAATGAGTGTGGCAACGACATCCTGATTATCTACAGCCGACCAGGCGCGGACGGCATCACGGATTTTTTCGTGGCCTGGCACCTGTTTTGTTTGAGAACGATTTATCACCGCAGTCGGGCTAAATCCGCTAGTCTGTTGGTATGGAAGTGGTTGCATAATTGACTCCTTTAGTTTGAATTGACTGTTAAGTTGATTGCTTATTGTTAAAGAGCGTGAAATGGAAATTTAAGCTGCGTTCTTTTCGGTGTGTGGAAACAACTTCGGAAGATCCGGGCGAATCTGGTATGCCTTCACTACTCCACCAGTAGCCGTAACAATGCTGCCGACATGTTCAGGGGATACCTTTGCTTTGTTGTGAAGCCACTTATAGACGGCCTGCTGTGAAACTTCGCAAGCAGCGCCCAGTTTCTTTTGTGAACCAACGATATTGATCGCTGTTTTGATAGCTGGGTTCATAACAACCTCCGTGGTTAATTTGAATCAAGATTAAAACTATGGTTGTTTTTAGTCAACAACCATTTTCGTTTGATAGAATAAAACCTTGGTTGTACATTTGGACTATGAAAACAACACTCTCAGAAAGACTTAAAGAAGCCAGATTAGCGCGAGGCCTTACACAAAAGGCGCTTGGGGATTTGGTCGGGGTTAGCCAGGCTGCTATTCAGAAAATCGAAACAGGGAAAGCTAATCAAACAACTAAAATCGTGGAGATCGCGAACGCTTTGGGTGTGCGCGCAGAATGGTTATCTTCTGGCGTTGGAAATATGTCAGACAGTACAGTGCAACCAATACAATCAACTGTCAGCCATTCCAAATACTTCAAGATTGACGTTCTTGATATAGAAGTCAGTGCTGGGCCGGGAGTCATCAACCGTGAGTTTGTAGAAGTTCTACGCTCGGTTGAGTACTCGTTTGACGATGCTCGTCACATGTTCGATGGTAGGAAGGCGGAAAATATCCGCATCATTAACGTGCGTGGTGACAGCATGTCAGGAACGATCGAACCAGGTGATCTGCTGTTCGTTGATATCACAGTTAAATCTTTCGACGGTGATGGTATCTATGCGTTTCTGTACGACGACACAGCCCATGTAAAGCGCCTGCAAATGATGAAGGATAAGCTGCTGGTCATCTCTGATAACAAAAGCTACTCACCGTGGGACCCGATCGAGAAAGACGAGATGAACCGGGTGTTCATCTTCGGTAAGGTTATTGGGAGCATGCCGCAGACATATAGGAAGCATGGGTAGTACCAATTAAAAATTATCAACTGGGCATTGTGCTCATTCAGTAAAGAACTAATTCCTATCTTTGCTCTAGGTAGTAATATTAAGCCACCGCAATAATATCTTTACCTAACGGCGTAAGAATCCCGGTCACCGTGCCGGGTTTTCTTTTGCCCTCCCCTCATCACACACACCGTTAAAAAAACCACCATAACCTCGCTTCAGTTATCGCTATGCGATTCAAGTCACAAAATAAATCCATCCTAAATACAATCAGTTATATCTAAAACAACCAATAAAACAACTTTTGTTGTTGACGATAAAACAACTATAGTTTTAAATAAGTTCATCGCAACAACACAACGATACGGCAACTACCTGATTCACCGTTGCGATGACCGCTTAGATCCGCAGTTTGAATTTCGGCAGGCTTCGGGGAGTGCGAGGGGTGAAACGGACGCGTGAACGTCGGTGTGACCAGCTGAAATTAACTCAACATTTCATACCTCAGTCGCTTCAACGAGGCGGCTTAGTTATGACAACCGGCGGCCATCCACCGCCTGAATACGCGCAGAAGTGTCTATATGTTCAGCAGCCCAGCTTACGGGCAGGAGTTTTTATGGTTCATCAACATTACGGAACACAGACCGTTAATCGCGGCGCGGTCATGCCAGGAATGCTGGTCAAACACAAAGATGGTACCTGGACTGCATCAGCTAATTTACGCGGACGGCTTTATCTGCATCGCGGCATCGAGCGCACTTATACCCGTGATTTGCTCGTGGAAGTTTTTCTCGACGGACGCGGTAACGGCCTGAATCACTAACCCCCCTTTCCTGTTTTCCTAATCAGCCTGGCATTTCGCGGGCGATATTTTCACAGCCATTTTCAGGAGTTCAGCCATGAACGCTTATTACATTCAGGATCGTCTTGAGGCTCAGAGCTGGGCGCGTCACTACCAGCAGCTCGCCCGTGAAGAGAAAGAGGCAGAACTGGCAGACGACATGGAAAAAAGCCTGCCCCAGCACCTGTTTGAATCGCTATGCATCGATCATTTGCAACGCCACGGGGCCAGCAAAAAAGCCATTACCCGTGCGTTTGATGACGATGTTGAGTTTCAGGAGCGCATGGCAGAACACATCAGGTACATGGTTGAAACCATTGCTCACCACCAGGTTGATATTGATTCAGAGGTATAAAACGGATGAGTACAGCACTCGCAACGCTGGCTGGGAAGCTGGCTGAACGTGTCGGCATGGATTCTGTCGACCCACAGGAACTGATCACCACTCTTCGCCAGACGGCATTTAAAGGTGATGCCAGCGATGCGCAGTTCATCGCATTGTTGATCGTCGCCAACCAGTACGGCCTTAATCCGTGGACGAAAGAAATTTACGCCTTCCCTGACAAGCAGAACGGCATCGTTCCGGTGGTGGGCGTTGATGGCTGGTCCCGTATCATCAATGAAAACCAGCAGTTTGATGGCATGGACTTTGAGCAGGACAATGAATCATGTACATGCCGGATTTACCGCAAGGACCGTAATCATCCGATCTGCGTTACCGAGTGGATGGATGAATGCCGCCGCGAACCATTCAAAACCCGCGAAGGCAGAGAAATCACGGGGCCGTGGCAGTCGCATCCCAAACGGATGTTACGGCATAAAGCCATGATTCAGTGTGCCCGTCTGGCCTTCGGATTTGCTGGTATCTATGACAAGGATGAAGCCGAGCGCATTGTCGAAAATACCGCATACACTGCAGAACGTCAGCCGGAACGCGACATCACTCCGGTTAACGATGAAACCATGCAGGAGATTAACACTATGCTGATTGCCCTGGACAAAACATGGGATGACGACTTATTGCCGCTCTGTTCCCAGATATTTCGCCGCGACATTCGCGCATCGTCAGAACTGACACAGGCCGAAGCAATGAAAGCTCTTGGATTCCTGAAACAGAAAGCCTCTGAACAGAAGGTGGCTGCATGACACCGGACATTATCCTGCAGCGTACCGGGATCGACGTGAGAGCTGTCGAACAGGGGGATGATGCGTGGCACAAATTACGGCTCGGCGTCATCACCGCTTCAGAAGTTCACAATGTGATAGCAAAACCCCGCTCCGGAAAGAAATGGCCTGACATGAAAATGTCCTACTTCCACACCCTGCTTGCCGAGGTTTGCACCGGTGTGGCTCCGGAAGTTAACGCTAAGGCGCTGGCCTGGGGAAAACAGTACGAGAACGACGCCAGAGCCCTCTTTGAGTTCACTTCCGGCGTGAATGTTACTGAATCCCCGATCATCTATCGCGACGAAAGTATGCGCACCGCCTGCTCTCCCGATGGTTTATGCAGTGACGGCAACGGCCTTGAACTGAAATGCCCGTTTACCTCCCGGGATTTCATGAAATTCCGGCTCGGTGGTTTCGAGGCCATAAAGTCGGCTTACATGGCCCAGGTGCAGTACAGCATGTGGGTGACGCGAAAAGATGCCTGGTACTTTGCAAACTATGACCCACGAATGAAGCGTGAAGGCCTGCATTATGTCGTGGTTGAGCGGGATGAAAATTACATGGCGAGTTTTGACGAGATGGTGCCGGAGTTCATCGAAAAAATGGACGAGGCACTGGCTGAAATTGGTTTTGTATTTGGGGAGCAATGGCGATGAAGCATCCTCACGATAATATCCGGGGAGGTGCGATCACTTTCGTCTACTCCGTTACAAAGCGAGGCTGGGTATTTCCCGGCCTTTCTGTTATCCAAAATCCACTGAAAGCCCAGCGGCTGGCTGAGGAGATAAATAATAAACGAGGGGCTGTATGCACAAAGCATCTCCTGTTGAGTTAAGAACGAGCATTGAGATGGCACATAGCCTTGCTCAAATTGGAGTCAGGTTTGTGCCAATACCAGCAGAAACAGACGAAGAGTTTCATACGTTAGCCACATCCCTTTCACAAAAGCTGGAAATGATGGTGGCGAAAGCAGAAGCAGATGAGAGAGACCAGGTATGACAACCACTGAATGCATTTTTCTGGCAGCGGGCTTCATATTCTGTGTGCTTATGCTTGCCGACATGGGACTTGTTCAATGACACCTCAGCAAGAAAACGCCCTTCGCAGTATTGCCCGTCAGGCTAATTCTGAAATCAAAAAAGCCAGACAGCAGTTTCCGGATAAAAACGTCGATGACATTTGCCGTAGCGTACTGAAGAAGCACCGCGAAACGGTAACGCTGATGGGATTCACACCGACTCATTTAAGCCTGGCGATCGGCATGTTAAACGGCGTCTTTAAGGAACGGTGAACATGAAAAGCAAAATCATCAGGGAGCTACAGGCTCCTTTTTTATTGTTCGCATTCACCCTCAAGCGTATTAACCAACAATTCAGGGATTAATGAAAGATGGCAGACATCATTGATTCAGCATCAGAAATCGAAGAATTACAGCGCAATACAGCAATAAAAATGCGTCGTCTGAACTACCAGACTGTATCCGCAACTCATTGTTGTGAATGTGGCGATCCGATAGATGAGCGAAGACGCCTGGCTGTTCAGGGTTGTCGGACTTGTGCAAGTTGCCAGGAGGAGATCGAACTTAAGAACAAACAATGGGGACTGTGATGGCCTCAAAGCAGTAAATTTCAACATCGTCCAACTGAGGTGTAAAAATGTTCAGAATCATTTTTCCTAACACCTGGTACGTCGACCACCACGGCACTCCCTGCAGAATCCTGCGTTCTACCCACAACAAAGTTCACTACATCCGAAAAGGCAGAACATGTATCGCCAGCATGTTCCGCTTTAATCATGACTTTGAACCTGTGAATAAAGCTGATGCAGATCGGATAGCAGAAGAGATCGAAACGGCAGAACACATTAAGAAGTTACGTGCCATACGCAGGAAATAGAAAAATTGATAAATTCAATACTGCATTTCTCAGCATTAAATTTATCTCTATGACCAGTCAAGAGATGTACCTGCCATGAGCTTAATATCATGTCAGATATATCGGTCACAAACTCCCTCAGCAGCTAAGAGGAGGACAAATGTCTCGACTAATCACTTTACAGGACTGGGCTAAAGAAGAATTTGGGGACTTAGCACCAAGTGAGCGAGTTCTGAAAAAATACGCGCAAGGGAAAATGATGGCCCCACCCGCTATAAAAGTTGGTCGCTACTGGATGATTGACCGAAATTCCCGTTTTGTAGGAACGCTTGCAGAACCGCAACTCCCAATAAACGCAAACCCAAAACTCCAACGGATAATCGCTGATGGCTGCTAGACCCCGATCTCACAAAATCTCTATACCCAATTTATATTGCAAATTAGATAAGCGAACCGGAAAGGTATATTGGCAATACAAACATCCACTATCCGGTCGTTTTCATAGCTTAGGAACTGATGAGAATGAAGCAAAACAAGTTGCTACTGAAGCAAATACCATTATTGCTGAACAACGTACCCGACAAATATTAAGCGTCAATGAGCGTCTGGAAAGAATGAAAGGCAGGCGCTCAGACATTACGGTGACAGAATGGCTTGATAAATATATTTCTATCCAGGAGGACAGGCTGCAACATAATGAACTAAGACCCAACTCCTATCGGCAAAAAGGCAAACCCATTCGTCTTTTCCGTGAGCATTGTGGAATGCAACACCTCAAGGATATTACCGCACTTGATATTGCCGAAATAATTGATGCTGTAAAGGCTGAAGGTCATAACAGGATGGCGCAAGTCGTGAGAATGGTGTTGATCGACGTCTTCAAAGAAGCACAACACGCCGGACATGTTCCGCCAGGATTTAACCCAGCGCAGGCAACAAAACAACCGCGAAATCGAGTAAACCGCCAAAGATTATCACTGCCCGAATGGCAGGCAATATTTGACAGCGTAAGCAGACGGCAGCCCTATTTAAAATGCGGGATGCTACTTGCTCTTGTCACTGGACAACGTTTAGGCGATATCTGCAATTTGAAATTCTCTGATATCTGGGACGACATGTTGCACATTACTCAGGAAAAAACCGGTTCAAAACTTGCTATTCCGCTTAACCTGAAATGCGATGCTCTGAATATTACCCTTCGTGAAGTTATATCTCAGTGCAGGGATGCTGTTGTTAGTAAATATCTGGTCCATTACCGTCACACTACCTCTCAAGCAAACAGAGGAGACCAGGTGTCTGCAAATACTCTTACAACGGCTTTTAAAAAGGCCAGGGAAAAATGTGGCATAAAATGGGAGCAAGGAACTGCGCCCACATTTCATGAGCAGCGATCTCTGTCAGAACGGTTATATCGGGAACAGGGTCTGGATACGCAAAAGTTGTTAGGTCATAAATCCAGAAAAATGACCGACCGATACAATGATGATCGTGGTAAAGACTGGATTATCGTAGATATCAAAACAGCATAGAAAATAGCCAGTTTTGGGGAAGGGTTTTGGGGAAAGTTTTGGGGAAGATTTTAAATCATCATAAAACAACGGGCGTGTTATACGCCCGTTTCAATATTTAACACATGTAGTGATTACATATTCTTGATGATCGCGTCACCAAACTCTGAACATTTCAGCAGTTTAGCGCCTTCCATCAGACGTTCGAAGTCATAGGTTACGGTCTTGGCATTGATTGCGCCTTCCATACCTTTAACAATCAGGTCAGCCGCTTCAGTCCAACCCATATGGCGCAGCATCATCTCAGCGGAGAGGATGATAGAGCCTGGGTTAACTTTGTCCTGACCGGCGTATTTCGGCGCAGTACCGTGGGTGGCTTCAAACAGTGCGCATTCGTCACCGATGTTTGCGCCAGGTGCGATACCAATACCACCAACCTGTGCTGCCAGAGCGTCAGAAATGTAATCACCGTTCAGGTTCATACAGGCGATAACGTCGTATTCAGCCGGACGCAGCAGGATCTGTTGCAGGAATGCATCAGCAATCACGTCTTTAATGACGATCTCTTTGCCGGTGTTCGGGTTTTTAACTTTCAGCCACGGGCCGCCGTCGATCAGTTCACCGCCAAACTCTTCACGCGCCAGCTGGTAGCCCCAGTCTTTAAACGCACCTTCGGTGAACTTCATGATGTTGCCTTTGTGCACCAGGGTCACAGAGTCACGGTCGTTAGCAATTGCGTATTCGATCGCTGCACGAACCAGACGTTTGGTGCCTTCTTCCGAACATGGCTTAATACCGATACCGCAATGTTCCGGGAAGCGAATTTTCTTCACGCCCATCTCTTCACGCAGGAATTTGATCACTTTCTCGGCGTCGGCAGAGTCAGCTTTCCATTCGATACCCGCATAAATGTCTTCCGAGTTTTCACGGAAGATAACCATATCGGTCAGTTCAGGGTGTTTAACCGGGCTTGGGGTGCCCTGATAGTAACGTACCGGACGCAGGCAGATGTAGAGATCCAGTTCCTGGCGCAGGGCAACGTTCAGAGAACGAATACCGCCACCAACCGGAGTGGTCAGCGGGCCTTTAATGGCAACGCGATATTCACGAATCAGATCAAGGGTTTCAGCAGGCAGCCAGACATCCTGACCATAAACCTGTGTGGATTTTTCACCGGTGTAAATTTCCATCCAGGAGATTTTACGCTCGCCTTTATAGGCTTTCTCGACTGCAGCGTCGACCACTTTCAGCATGGCTGGGGTTACATCTACACCGATTCCATCACCTTCAATGTAAGGGATAATCGGATTTTCAGGAACGTTGAGTTTGCCGTTTTGCAGGGTGATCTTCTTGCCTTGTGCCGGAACAACTACTTTACTTTCCATTCACCTCTCCTTCGAGCGCTACTGGTTTGCTCGTCTGCCACCACGTTGCATATGCGTTTGCGTCCTGCGATACGGATGCTTTAGAGCAATTTTTTGTTAATGATTTGTAATTGGCTTGTCAATACTACCCTATTGTTTGCCGTCATGAAAGATGCGCGTTATTAGGCTATAATGCGGCAATTCATAATCTCTGAAAATACCATGCAAAAAACTTCTTTTAGAAATCACCAGGTTAAGCGATTCAGCTCGCAACGTTCTACCAGGCGTAAACCTGAAAACCAGCCCACGCGCGTGATCCTGTTCAATAAACCCTATGATGTTCTTCCGCAGTTCACCGATGAAGCCGGGCGTAAAACATTAAAAGAATTCATCCCGGTTCAGGGCGTTTATGCGGCAGGTCGTCTTGACCGCGATAGCGAAGGGTTACTGGTACTGACCAATAATGGCGCGTTACAGGCGCGTTTAACCCAGCCGGGAAAACGTACCGGAAAAATCTATTATGTGCAGGTGGAAGGCATTCCCACACAAGACGCACTTGAAGCCTTGCGCAATGGCATAACCTTAAATGATGGCCCTACCCTGCCCGCAGGTGTGGACCTGGTTGAAGAGCCGGAGTGGTTATGGCCGCGTAATCCGCCAATTCGTGAACGCAAAAGTATTCCCACCAGCTGGCTGAAGATCACCTTATATGAAGGACGTAATCGCCAGGTGCGCCGCATGACCGCCCATGTTGGTTTCCCCACGCTGCGACTGATTCGCTATGCAATGGGTGATTACTCTTTGGATAATCTTGCCAACGGCGAATGGCGAGAAGCGACAGATTAAGGACGCAAAATGTTTAAACCGCACGTTACCGTTGCCTGCGTGGTGCACGCAGAAGGTAAATTTTTAGTCGTTGAAGAGACGATTAATGGTAAAGCGTTATGGAACCAACCCGCCGGGCATCTGGAAGCAGATGAAACCTTAGTGGAAGCCGCCGCCCGTGAGCTGTGGGAAGAAACCGGCATCAGCGCGCAACCGCAACACTTTATTCGTATGCATCAGTGGATTGCGCCAGATAAAACGCCGTTTTTGCGTTTCCTGTTTGCCATTGAGCTTGAGCAAATATGCCCAACCCAGCCTCATGACAGCGATATCGACTACTGCCGTTGGGTCAGCGCCGAAGAAATTTTACAGGCGTCAAATCTGCGCTCGCCGCTGGTGGCGGAAAGTATTCGTTGTTATCAAAGCGGGCAACGCTATCCGCTGGAGATGATTGGCGATTTTAACTGGCCTTTTACAAAGGGTGTCATCTAAAAGGCTGCGTGATAGAATACGCCGCCTTGAAGTTCAATGTCGTGAGTAATCCAATGTCTGAAACCGCAAAAAAAGTAATCGTCGGCATGTCCGGCGGTGTCGATTCCTCCGTTTCTGCCTGGCTGTTGCAACAACAGGGATATCAGGTCGAAGGCCTGTTTATGAAGAACTGGGAAGAAGACGACGGTGAGGAATATTGCACAGCGGCAGCGGATCTGGCTGATGCCCAGGCTGTCTGCGACAAGCTCGGCATTGAACTGCACACCGTTAACTTTGCTGCCGAGTACTGGGACAACGTCTTCGAACTGTTCCTTGCCGAATATAAAGCCGGTCGCACGCCGAATCCGGATATTCTGTGCAACAAAGAGATCAAATTTAAAGCCTTCCTCGAATTTGCCGCCGAAGATTTAGGTGCCGATTATATCGCTACCGGTCATTACGTTCGTCGGGCCGATGTCGATGGCAAGAGCCGCCTGCTGCGTGGTCTGGACAGCAATAAAGACCAGAGCTACTTCCTTTATACGCTCAGCCATGAGCAGACTGCGCAAAGCCTGTTCCCGGTCGGCGAACTGGAAAAACCGCAGGTGCGTAAGATTGCTGAAGATCTCGGTCTGGTCACCGCGAAGAAAAAAGACTCTACCGGCATTTGCTTCATTGGCGAGCGTAAATTCCGCGAGTTCCTGGGCCGTTATCTCCCGGCGCAACCAGGCAAAATCATTACCGTCGATGGCGATGAAATTGGTGAGCACCAGGGGCTGATGTATCACACCCTCGGTCAGCGTAAAGGTCTGGGTATCGGTGGCACCAAAGACGGCACCGAAGAACCGTGGTATGTGGTCGATAAAGACGTCGAAAACAACATTCTGATTGTTGCGCAGGGCCATGAACACCCGCGTCTGATGTCTGTCGGTCTGATTGCCCAGCAGCTGCACTGGGTCGATCGCGAGCCGTTCACCGGTACTATGCGTTGCACAGTAAAAACCCGCTATCGCCAGACCGACATCCCGTGCACCGTCAAGGCGCTGGACGACGATCGCATTGAAGTGATTTTCGATGAGCCGGTTGCCGCTGTTACGCCGGGTCAGTCTGCCGTCTTCTACAACGGTGAAGTGTGCCTCGGTGGCGGTATTATTGAGCAGCGTCTGCCGCTGCCGGTCTGATTATTTTCTTTACTTAAAACAAGGAAGCAGTGAACGTGGCAAAGAATTACTATGACATCACCCTCGCCCTGGCCGGTATTTGTCAGTCGGCTCGCCTGGTGCAACAACTCGCTCACCAGGGGCATTGTGATGCCGATGCGCTACACGTTTCACTCAACAGTATTATTGATATGAACCCCAGCTCCACGCTGGCGGTTTTTGGCGGTAGCGAAGCCAACCTGCGCGTCGGGCTGGAAACCCTGCTCGGCGTGCTCAATGCCAGCAGCCGTCAGGGCTTGAACGCTGAGTTAACCCGCTACACCCTTAGCCTGATGGTGCTTGAGCGTAAACTTTCATCTGCCAAAGGTGCGCTCGACACTCTGGGTAACCGGATTAACGGCCTGCAACGCCAGCTGGAACACTTCGATTTACAGTCCGAAACGCTGATGAGCGCGATGGCTGCCATCTATGTTGATGTTATCAGCCCGCTAGGCCCGCGCATTCAGGTCACCGGATCCCCTGCTGTATTGCAAAGCCCGCAGGTGCAGGCGAAAGTTCGCGCAACCCTGCTGGCAGGCATTCGCGCCGCTGTGCTCTGGCACCAGGTCGGCGGTGGACGTCTGCAACTGATGTTTTCTCGTAATCGCCTGACCACTCAGGCAAAACAAATTCTTGCTCATTTAACCCCGGAGTTGTGATCTATGGAATTATCCTCACTGACCGCCGTTTCCCCTGTCGATGGACGCTACGGCGATAAAGTCAGCGCGCTGCGCGGGATTTTCAGCGAATACGGTTTGCTGAAATTCCGTGTACAAGTTGAAGTACGTTGGCTGCAAAAACTGGCCGCGCACGCAGCGATCAAGGAAGTTCCTGCTTTTGCTGCCGACGCAATCGGTTACCTTGATGCAATTGTCGCCGATTTCAGCGAAGAAGATGCTGCACGCATCAAAACCATCGAGCGTACCACTAACCACGACGTTAAAGCGGTTGAGTATTTCCTGAAAGAAAAAGTGGCGGAGATCCCGGAACTGCACGCGGTTTCTGAATTCATCCACTTTGCCTGTACTTCGGAAGATATCAATAATCTCTCCCACGCATTAATGCTGAAAACCGCGCGTGATGAAGTGATCCTGCCATACTGGCGTCAACTGATTGATGGCATTAAAGATCTCGCCGTTCAGTATCGCGATATCCCGCTGCTGTCCCGTACCCACGGTCAGCCAGCCACGCCGTCAACCATCGGTAAAGAGATGGCAAACGTTGCCTACCGTATGGAACGCCAGTACCGCCAGCTTAACCAGGTGGAGATCCTCGGCAAAATCAACGGTGCGGTCGGTAACTATAACGCCCACATCGCCGCTTACCCGGAAGTTGACTGGCATCAGTTCAGCGAAGAGTTCGTCACCTCGCTGGGTATTCAGTGGAACCCGTACACCACGCAGATTGAACCGCACGACTACATTGCCGAACTGTTTGATTGCGTTGCGCGCTTTAATACCATCCTGATCGACTTTGACCGTGACGTCTGGGGTTATATCGCTCTTAACCACTTCAAACAGAAAACTATCGCTGGTGAGATTGGTTCTTCCACCATGCCGCACAAGGTTAACCCGATCGACTTCGAAAACTCCGAAGGTAACCTGGGGCTTTCCAACGCGGTATTGCAGCACCTGGCAAGCAAACTGCCGGTTTCCCGCTGGCAGCGCGACCTGACTGACTCTACCGTGCTGCGTAACCTCGGTGTGGGTATTGGTTATGCACTGATTGCTTACCAGTCTACCCTCAAAGGCGTGAGCAAACTGGAAGTGAACCGTGACCATCTGCTGGATGAACTGGATCACAACTGGGAAGTGCTGGCTGAGCCGATCCAGACAGTCATGCGTCGCTATGGCATTGAAAAACCGTATGAGAAGCTGAAAGAGCTGACTCGCGGTAAGCGTGTTGACGCCGAAGGCATGAAGCAGTTTATCGACGGTCTGGCGCTGCCAGAAGAAGAGAAGGCGCGCCTGAAAGCGATGACGCCGGCTAATTATATTGGTCGTGCCATCACGATGGTTGATGAGCTGAAATAATCCCCTGTCAAGGCCGGATGGCGATGCTGTCCGGCCTGCTTCTTAAGCTAATCTTTTCCTGTATTACCTCCCCTACCCGCTGGTTTAATTAATGTTTACTCCCATAAACACATAATCGCGTTACACTATTTTAATAATTAAGACAGGGAGAATAAAAATGCGCGTACTGGTTGTCGAAGACAATGCGTTGTTACGTCACCATCTTAAAGTTCAGATTCAGGACGCTGGTCATCAGGTCGATGACGCAGAAGATGCCAAAGAAGCAGATTATTATCTCAATGAACATTTACCGGATATTGCCATTGTCGATCTTGGCTTACCTGATGAAGATGGCCTGTCGCTGATCCGCCGCTGGCGTAGCAATGATGTTTCACTACCGATTCTGGTATTAACCGCCCGTGAAAGCTGGCAGGACAAAGTCGAAGTTTTAAGTGCCGGTGCTGATGATTACGTGACCAAACCGTTTCATATTGAAGAGGTGATGGCGCGTATGCAGGCGTTGATGCGGCGTAATAGCGGTCTGGCTTCGCAGGTTATTTCACTGCCACCGTTTCAGGTTGATCTCTCCCGCCGTGAATTATCCATTAACGACGAAGTGATCAAACTGACCGCGTTTGAATACACCATTATGGAAACGCTAATCCGTAATAACGGCAAAGTGGTCAGCAAAGATTCGCTGATGTTACAGCTCTACCCGGATGCCGAACTGCGGGAAAGCCATACCATTGATGTATTAATGGGCCGACTGCGTAAGAAAATTCAGGCGCAATATCCGCAAGAAGTGATTACCACCGTTCGCGGCCAGGGCTATCTGTTCGAATTGCGCTGATGAAAAAATTACTGCGCCTTTTTTCCCCACTCTCGCTACGGGTACGTTTTCTGTTGGCAACGGCAGCGGTAGTGCTGGTGCTTTCGCTTGCCTACGGGATGGTCGCGCTGATCGGTTATAGCGTCAGTTTCGATAAAACCACGTTTCGGCTGTTACGTGGAGAGAGCAACCTGTTCTATACCCTCGCGAAGTGGGAAAACAACAAATTGCATGTCGAATTGCCAGAAAATATCGACAAGCAAAGCCCTACTATGACACTGATCTATGATGAGAACGGGCAGCTTTTATGGGCGCAACGTGACGTTCCCTGGCTGATGAAAATGATCCAGCCTGACTGGCTGAAATCTAATGGCTTCCATGAAATAGAAGCGGATGTTAACGATACCAGCATCTTGCTGAGTGAAGATCATTCTATACAGCAACAGTTGCAGGAGGTACGGGAAGATGACGACGACGCTGAGATGACTCACTCGGTGGCGGTAAACATCTACCCGGCAACGTCGCAGATGCCGAAGTTAACCATTGTGGTGGTTGATACCATCCCTGTAGAGCTTAAAAGTTCCTATATGGTGTGGAGCTGGTTTGTCTATGTGCTCTCAGCCAACCTGCTGTTAGTGATCCCTCTGTTATGGGTCGCCGCATGGTGGAGTTTACGCCCTATCGAAGCCCTGGCAAAAGAAGTCCGCGAACTGGAGGAGCACAACCGGGAACTGCTCAACCCCACCACCACGAGGGAACTTACCAGCCTGGTACGTAACCTGAACCGACTGTTAAAAAGTGAGCGTGAACGTTACGACAAATACCGCACCACGCTCACCGACCTGACGCACAGTCTGAAAACACCGCTGGCGGTGCTGCAAAGTACGCTACGTTCTATGCGTAGTGAGAAGATGAGCGTCAGCGAAGCAGAGCCGGTAATGCTGGAACAAATCAGCCGCATCTCGCAGCAAATTGGCTACTACCTGCATCGCGCCAGTATGCGCGGTGGTACATTACTTAGCCGCGAGTTGCATCCTGTCGCCCCACTGCTGGACAATCTCACCTCAGCACTGAACAAAGTTTATCAGCGTAAAGGGGTTAATATTTCCCTCGATATCTCGCCAGAAATCAGCTTTGTGGGTGAGCAGAACGATTTTGTCGAAGTGATGGGCAACGTACTGGATAACGCCTGTAAATACTGTCTTGAGTTTGTCGAAATTTCAGCCAGACAAACCGATGATCATCTCTATATTGTGGTCGAGGATGATGGCCCCGGTATCCCGAAAAGCAAGCGTGAAGTGGTCTTCGACCGTGGTCAACGGGTTGATACCTTGCGTCCCGGACAAGGTGTTGGTCTGGCTGTCGCACGTGAAATTACCGAGCAATACGACGGAAAAATCATCGCCGGAGAGAGTATGCTCGGCGGTGCACGAATGGAAGTGATTTTTGGTCGCCAGCATCCTTCGCCAAAGAGTGAATAAATATGCCCTTTCTTCACGCATTACGTTAAGCATCCGTTATAATCGGTTGCAGATACCCGCCTATGGACGCTTAACATGGAATACCAACTTACCCTTAACTGGCCCGATTTTCTTGAACGCCACTGGCAGAAACGTCCGGTAGTGTTAAAACGCGGCTTTAATAATTTTATTGATCCGATCTCTCCAGACGAGTTGGCGGGTCTGGCGATGGAAAGTGAAGTCGACAGTCGACTGGTCAGTCACCAGGATGGCACATGGCAGGTCAGCCACGGCCCGTTCGAAAGCTACGATCATCTCGGCGAAACCAACTGGTCATTGCTGGTGCAGGCAGTGAACCACTGGCATGAACCAACCGCCGCGCTGATGCGTCCGTTCCGTGAATTACCGGACTGGCGCATTGACGATCTGATGATCTCATTTTCCGTACCTGGTGGTGGCGTCGGCCCACATCTCGATCAGTACGACGTGTTTATTATCCAGGGCACCGGTCGTCGTCGCTGGCGGGTCGGCGAAAAGCTGCAAATGAAACAGCATTGTCCGCACCCGGATCTGTTACAGGTCGATCCTTTTGAAGCAATTATCGACGAAGAACTGGAGCCGGGCGATATTCTTTATATTCCACCGGGATTCCCGCACGAAGGCTACGCGCTGGAAAATGCGATGAACTACTCTGTCGGTTTTCGTGCGCCCAATACGCGGGAGCTGATCAGCGGTTTTGCCGATTATGTGCTGCAACGTGAGCTGGGCGGTAATTATTACAGCGATCCGGATATCCCTCCTCGCGCCCATCCGGCTGATGTTCTGCCGCAGGAGATGGATAAACTGCGTGAGATGATGCTCGAATTGATCAACCAGCCGGAACACTTTAAACAGTGGTTTGGCGAGTTTATTTCCCAGTCACGTCATGAACTGGATATCGCGCCGCCAGAGCCGCCTTATCAACCGGATGAAATCTACGATGCGCTGAAACAAGGTGATGTACTGGTTCGTCTGGGTGGTCTGCGCGTATTGCGCATTGGTGATGATGTATACGCCAATGGTGAAAAGATCGATTCTCCGCACCGTCCGGCGCTGGATGCGCTCGCCAGCAATATTGTGCTGACCGCCGAGAATTTTGGCGATGCGCTGGAAGATCCGTCATTCCTCGCGATGCTCGCGGCGCTGGTCAATAGCGGGTATTGGTTCTTCGAAGGGTAAGTTTGAATGTAAGCCGGATGCGGCATCACATGCCGCATCCCTTTTCGCTTACTTCCGTTGCGCCGTTAACTCGGCAATACGCACGATCACCTGCACCGCTTTTTCCATTCCTTCCAGGGTCACAAATTCATGTTTACCATGATAGTTGTAACCACCAGTGAACAGGTTCGGGCACGGTAATCCCATAAACGACAACTGCGCACCGTCGGTGCCGCCACGGATCGGTTTCAGATCCGGTTCAATATCACAATCACGCATCGCCTGCTGGGCGATATCGAGAATATGCGGATGATCCACAATTTTCTCGCGCATGTTGTAGTAACTGTCTTCAATCACCAGTTCAATGTAGCAGTCAGGGTGCAGCCCTTTGCCCACTTTCTTGGCAATTTCCATCATTTTACGTTTGCGTGCTTCAAACTGTTTACGGTCGAAATCACGAATGATGTAGTGCATATCGGCACGCTCAACGGTGCCTTTCATGCTCGTCAGGTGATAAAAACCTTCATAACCTTCGGTAGTTTCCGGGCTTTCATCCGCCGGAACTTCTGCATGAATACGTGCGGCCAGCGATAGCGCGTTAACCATCACGCCTTTTGCCGAGCCTGGGTGAACGTTGTTACCGACAATTTTGATATTCACCGATGCGGCGTTGAAGTTTTCAAACTCAAGTTCGCCTACGCCACCGCCATCGACGGTGTAAGCCCAACGGGCATCAAAGGCGTCAACATCAAAGTGTTTCGCCCCTTTCCCCACTTCTTCATCTGGCGTAAAAGCGACGCGAATATCACCATGCGGAATGTTTTTCTGTTGCAATACCGCCAGCGCGGTCATGATTTCTGCAATACCTGCTTTGTCATCGGCACCTAACAAGGTTTTACCATCGGTGGTAATCAGCGTCTGACCCAGAAGCTGATGCAGAACCGGGAACATAACCGGTGATAAAACTTCATCGCCGATACCCAACGCGATGTCGCCACCACGATAGTTTTCAACAATTTGCGGATTTACATTTTTACCACTGCAATCCGGAGAGGTATCCACATGAGAAATAAAACCAATCGCCGGGATATCGCCAGGAACGTTAGCCGGTAACGTCGCCATTAGCGTTCCTTTCTCACTTAAGGTCACATTGATAAGCCCCATCTCTTCGAGCTGATCTTTCAACAGATGCAATAACTTCCACTGACCTTCCGTGCTGGGAACCTGTCTCACTCCCGCTTTTGATTGGGTATCCAGAGACACGTAGTTCAAAAAACGCTCAAGTAGTTTATCCATGTAGTCACCCTCACTTTTCGTGACAACATTATTAAGAAGCAAGAAAAGACAAATATTGCGTCAGGTCACTTTTACCCCTGCAAGCGGGAATATTTATCAACATTACCTTAATCAATATAAAGCTAAGCCAGTAATTCACAACAAGGATTGGCGATTCCGATGGTTTGCCGTAGAATTACCGCCCTCATTAAGAGTCACCAAGGTGGTTAACCACAAACCCCGCATCGGTAAGCCATCCGTTGCGTTTACATGGGACAGAGTAAAAAATTGAATAAACAACCGAGTTCGCTTTCACCGCTGGTGCAATTGGCGGGAATTCGCAAATGCTTTGATGGTAAAGAAGTCATTCCCCAGCTTGATCTGACTATCAACAATGGCGAGTTCCTCACGCTGCTTGGCCCTTCTGGCTGCGGTAAAACAACCGTTCTTCGCCTGATTGCGGGTCTGGAAACTGTTGATTCCGGGCGCATCATGCTGGATAACGAGGACATCACCCACGTTCCGGCGGAAAACCGCTATGTGAACACCGTTTTCCAAAGCTACGCGTTATTCCCCCACATGACCGTATTCGAAAATGTGGCCTTTGGCTTGCGTATGCAAAAAACCCCCGCTGCTGAAATTACGCCTCGCGTGATGGAAGCCCTGCGGATGGTACAACTGGAAACCTTCGCTCAACGCAAACCGCATCAACTCTCTGGCGGTCAGCAGCAACGCGTGGCCATTGCCCGCGCGGTGGTTAACAAGCCTCGTCTGTTGTTGCTTGATGAATCGCTTTCCGCGCTGGATTACAAACTGCGCAAACAGATGCAGAACGAGTTAAAAGCGTTACAGCGAAAACTTGGCATTACTTTCGTCTTCGTTACCCACGACCAGGAAGAGGCACTCACTATGTCTGACCGGATTGTGGTGATGCGCGATGGTCGCATTGAACAAGACGGCACACCACGTGAAATCTACGAAGAGCCAAAAAACCTGTTCGTTGCCGGGTTCATTGGCGAAATCAATATGTTTAACGCCACGGTGATCGAACGTCTCGACGAGCAACGCGTACGCGCCAACGTTGAAGGCCGCGAGTGTAATATTTACGTTAACTTCGCCGTTGAGCCGGGGCAAAAACTGCATGTTCTGCTACGCCCGGAAGACTTACGCGTTGACGAAATCAACGACGACAACCACGTCGAAGGGCTGATTGGTTACGTTCGCGAACGCAACTACAAAGGCATGACGCTGGAGTCAGTTGTCGAACTGGAAAATGGCAAGATGGTGATGGTTAGCGAATTCTTTAATGAAGACGATCCTGACTTTGACCACTCTCTCGACCAGAAAATGGCCATTAATTGGGTAGAAAGCTGGGAGGTCGTACTGGCTGATGAAGAACACAAGTAAGTTCCAGAATGTAGTGATTGTCACTATCGTCGGTTGGCTTGTGTTGTTTGTCTTTCTGCCCAACCTGATGATCATTGGCACCAGCTTTTTGACCCGCGACGACGCCAGTTTCGTCAAAATGGTCTTTACGCTGGATAATTACACACGTCTGCTCGATCCGCTCTATTTTGAAGTGCTCGTGCACTCGCTGAATATGGCGCTGATCGCCACTCTCGCCTGCCTGGTGCTGGGCTACCCGTTTGCCTGGTTTCTGGCAAAACTGCCGCATAAAGTGCGACCGCTGCTGCTGTTTCTGCTGATTGTTCCGTTCTGGACAAACTCGCTGATTCGAATCTATGGGCTAAAAATTTTCCTCAGCACCAAAGGCTATCTCAACGAGTTCCTGCTGTGGCTGGGCGTTATTGATACCCCAATTCGCATCATGTTCACCCCCAGCGCGGTGATTATCGGTCTGGTTTACATTCTGCTACCGTTTATGGTGATGCCACTCTATTCCAGTATTGAAAAACTGGATAAACCTTTACTGGAAGCGGCACGCGATCTCGGTGCCAGCAAACTGCAGACTTTTATCCGTATTATTATTCCGCTGACGATGCCAGGAATTATTGCCGGATGTCTGCTGGTGATGCTGCCAGCCATGGGCTTGTTCTATGTATCCGACCTGATGGGCGGTGCGAAAAACCTACTGATCGGTAACGTCATCAAGGTACAGTTCCTCAATATTCGTGACTGGCCGTTTGGTGCCGCCACCAGCATTACGCTAACTATCGTAATGGGCCTGATGTTGCTGGTTTACTGGCGCGCTTCTCGTTTGCTGAATAAGAAGGTGGAACTCGAATGATCGGTCGACTGCTTCGCGGCGGTTTTATGACCGCTATCTACGCGTACCTGTATATCCCAATCATTATTTTGATTGTGAACTCCTTTAACAGCTCGCGCTTTGGCATTAACTGGCAGGGTTTTACCACCAAATGGTATAGCCTGCTGATGAACAACGACAGCTTGTTACAGGCGGCGCAACATTCACTGACGATGGCGGTATTCTCGGCGACGTTTGCTACGCTTATCGGTTCACTGACGGCGGTTGCGCTGTACCGTTATCGCTTTCGCGGTAAGCCGTTCGTTAGCGGAATGCTGTTTGTGGTGATGATGTCGCCAGATATCGTGATGGCGATTTCTCTGCTGGTGCTGTTTATGCTGTTGGGTATTCAGCTTGGCTTCTGGTCGCTATTGTTCTCGCATATCACCTTCTGCCTGCCATTTGTGGTGGTGACAGTGTATTCGCGCCTGAAAGGTTTTGATGTGCGGATGCTGGAAGCGGCGAAAGATCTCGGCGCCAGCGAATTTACCATTCTACGGAAAATCATTTTGCCACTGGCAATGCCGGCTGTGGCGGCGGGCTGGGTGCTAAGCTTTACCCTGTCGATGGACGATGTGGTAGTTTCGTCGTTTGTCACCGGACCGAGCTATGAAATTCTGCCGTTAAAAATTTATTCGATGGTCAAAGTCGGCGTATCGCCAGAAGTTAACGCGCTGGCAACCATATTACTGGTGCTGTCGCTGGTGATGGTTATTGCCAGCCAGCTTATTGCTCGTGATAAAACGAAAGGTAACACAGGGGACGTTAAATGAAAAAATGGTCACGCCACCTGCTCGCGGCGGGTGCTCTGGCACTGGGCATGAGCGCCGCTCACGCCGATGACAACAACACGCTGTATTTCTACAACTGGACCGAGTACGTGCCTCCAGGACTGCTTGAACAGTTCACCAAAGAAACCGGTATTAAGGTTATCTATTCGACTTACGAGTCAAATGAAACCATGTACGCAAAACTGAAAACGTACAAAGACGGTGCCTATGACCTGGTGGTTCCTTCAACCTATTACGTCGATAAAATGCGTAAAGAAGGGATGATCCAGAAGATCGACAAGTCGAAGTTAAGCAACTTCAGCAACCTCGATCCAGACATGCTCAACAAGCCGTTTGACCCGAATAACGACTACTCCATTCCGTATATCTGGGGTGCGACGGCGATTGGCGTTAACGGTGATGCGGTGGATCCGAAGTCTGTTACCAGCTGGGCCGATCTGTGGAAGCCTGAGTACAAAGGCAGCCTGCTGCTGACCGATGATGCCCGTGAAGTATTCCAGATGGCGCTGCGTAAGCTGGGCTACTCCGGTAACACTACCGACCCGAAAGAGATTGAAGCTGCGTATAACGAGCTGAAAAAACTGATGCCAAACGTGGCAGCGTTTAACTCCGATAACCCGGCTAACCCGTACATGGAAGGCGAAGTTAACCTCGGCATGATCTGGAACGGTTCTGCTTTCGTTGCGCGCCAGGCGGGTACGCCAATTGATGTGGTGTGGCCGAAAGAAGGCGGCATTTTCTGGATGGACAGCCTGGCGATCCCGGCAAATGCCAAAAATAAAGAAGGCGCGCTGAAATTGATCAACTTCCTGCTGCGCCCGGATGTGGCAAAACAGGTTGCCGAAACTATCGGTTATCCAACGCCAAACCTTGCGGCGCGTAAGCTGTTAAGCCCGGAAGTGGCGAACGATAAAACGCTCTACCCGGATGCTGAAACCATTAAAAATGGTGAATGGCAGAATGACGTTGGCGCAGCCAGCAGCATTTATGAAGAGTATTATCAGAAGCTGAAAGCAGGACGTTAATTCAGCAAACGGGTGGTGGTATTACCGCCCGTTTTTTATTTAGCAAGGATGTGGCTAATGAGTCAGGACAGTAACGTTTTATCCCGCTCTTTCGTCGGTATTGGTTTGGTACTGCTCGTTATTTCTGTTGTTATATTTTACAACCAGTTCACCTATACCAAAAATGCGATGCATACCGAAGGGGTCATTGTTGATGTCGTCTGGTACAACAATCATTCAAACGACGTCGGTGATAATGGTTCCTGGTATCCAGTGGTTGCCTTTCGCCCTACACCAGATTACACGCTAATTTTTAATTCGAGTATTGGTAGTGATTTTTATGAAGATAGCGAAGGTGACAGAGTCAATGTCTATTATCCGCCAGGGCATCCAGAAGAAGCCGAAATAAACAATCCCTGGGTTAATTTTTTTGAATGGGGCTTTGTTAGCATAGCAGGCATTATTTTCGGTGGTATCGGTCTGATAATCATGGTCCCCTCCTCTAAAAAATCACGCAGGAAACGGAAGTCCCGCCCATGAAAAAATTCATGATACTGCTCAGTTTACTGATATTTCTGCCTCTGACGGTAACCAGTAAGCCCTTAATTCCAATAATGAAGACACTTTTTACGGATGTTACAGGTACTGTACCAGATGCTGAAGAGATCGCGCGTAAAGCAGAACACTTCCACCAACAAACCGGGATCGCGCCATTTATCGTGGTTGTTCCTGGCATTAATGAAGCCAGTCTCAGGCAAAATGGCAAAGCGATGCTGGCGTATGCGTCATCTTCATTGACTGATGTAAAAGGGAGTGTTCTGTTAATCTTTACTACCCGCGAGCCACGGTTAATTGTGATAACCAACGGCCAGGTTGAAAGCAGCATGGACGATAAACATCTTGGCCTTCTGGTAGAAAATCACACGCTGGCTTATTTACATGCGGACCTCTGGTATCAGGGAATCAATAATGCCCTGGATATTTTGCAAGCACAGATATTAAAACAACCGACGCCACCACTGACATATTATCCGCATCCCGAACAAAAGCATGAGAATGATCCGCCAGGCAGCACCTCGACATTAGGTCTTTTTGCCTGGGCAGTTGCATTCATCATCTTTGCTGCAATTTTTAACTACACGTCGCGCTTTTATTATGCCTTAAAATTTGCAGTGGCTATGACTGTCGCCAATATGGGCTATCAGGCTTTATGCCTGTATATCGATAATAGCTTTGCGATTGTTAAAATATCGCCGCTCTGGGCGGGGCTGATTGGAGTCTGTACGTTTTTTGCAGCACTGTTATGGACGAGTAAAAGTTAAAAGAGGCCGGTAAAGTGCGCGTGTATTATGCCGGATGCGGCGCGAACGCCTTATCCGGCCTACAAAACCCGCAAATTCAATTAATTGCGCCCCATCGTAGGCCTGATAAGCGTAGCGCATCAGGCAATGCTGCCTGCTTTATAAGCCCTTCAGCAACTTCTCAACAAACTCTGGCACTACCTGGCTTGCCGGACCGTAATATTTCTCGGCAAATTCGTTACCAACCTGGCTCGGCTCAAGATTGAGTTCCACGGTGTGCGCGCCATGCAATTTTGCTTCATGAACAAACCCAGCCGCCGGATAAACATGCCCGGATGTGCCAATGGCAATGAAAATATCCGCCATCGCCAGTGCCATATAAATTTCATCCATGCCGAGCGGCATTTCACCAAACCACACCACGTGCGGGCGCAGCGGAGTCGGGAACTGGCAACAATGACATTTATCTTCTGGCGTAACATCGCCAGTCCAGTCGAGAACCTGCCCACTTTGTGAACAACGTACTTTCAGCAATTCTCCATGCATATGAATCACATTGGTATTGCCTGCGCGTTCATGCAGGTTATCGATATTCTGCGTCACCAGTAAAAAGCGATCGCCGAGGGCGTCTTGCAGTTTAGCCAGCGCAAGATGCGCGGCGTTAGGCTGTATTTCTGGCTGCTGTAACTGTCGGCGACGAGCATTATAAAACGCTTGCACCAGTTCCGGGTCGCGATCAAAGCCCTCTGGCGTCGCAACATCTTCAACACGATGCTCTTCCCACAGGCCATCTGCGGCGCGAAAGGTACGAATACCTGATTCCGCAGAAATACCAGCCCCTGTCAGTACGAGTACTCTTGGTTTTTCCATTGCTTCCGACACCACTTTATCTCTGAAAAAAATACGCTGACGTAAACGCTCATGCAGGCGGCGTTTATTTTTACGAAAACGACTTAACCGATGACCCCGACGCGACAGCATAGCAACCTCTGTTGTTTAATCGGTTAGATGTAGGAACGCAGCTCCACGCATTCCGCCTGCATCACCGTGGCGCGCGCGTTCAATACGTGGAACACGAGCTACAGGTAAGAGATGACGAGGCAGCCTGTCCGCCAGTTGCGTTGTGATTGCCGGGAAATTGGATAACCCACCGCCAATGACCACCAGATCAGGGTCAATAATGGTCAGGATGTTTCCCAGACAAACCGCTAATAGATCCAGATAACGCTCAACGTGCGCCCTTGCCTGCTCATCGCCTTGATCATAAAGCGCAATAATTTCGGGAGCCTGCAACGGTTGATGATAATAGTGTTGATACAGCCACGCAAAACCGCGACCAGACAGATAATTTTCAATGCAGCCATGCTGACCACAGCCACAGCGGCGTAATGGGAAATCCAGCCCCATCATGGTTAACGCATCGACCGGCAGACGCATATGACCAAACTCGCCGGTAATGTAGCTCTTACCCGTCACCGCCTTACCGTTGAATACCAGTCCACCGCCAACGCCGGTGCCGAGAATTAACCCCATCACCAGCGGATATTGGGTAAATTCATCATCCCAGGCTTCAGAAAGGGCAAAACAGTTAGCGTCATTATTCAGTCGCACATCGCGCTCAAGACGTGCGCTCAGGTCGGCACGCAGCGGTTTACCACTGGCGGCGGGGACATTGGCAGCATACAGCGTGCCATCTTCTGTTTCTGGCATTCCCGGAATACCGATGCCGACAGAACCTTTACAGCCAAAACGCTGGTCAGCTTCGGCTACCAGCTCGCACACTGCATCCAAAAATGCGTCATAGCTGTCACGCGGCGTCGGCACCCGCTTTTCCCACTGCAACTGCCGACTGCTATCAAACACACCTAGCGCAATTTTTGTTCCACCAATATCAAACCCGTAATACATTGCCGCTCCTTGTTTTAATGTACTGCCTTTACTGGCCGCTAAGGACTCGCGCAGGGTCAATATTACTGGCGCGCCGCGCCGGATACCAACTTGCCAAAAGACTCAGCAACAATGCTGTGACCAGTACGTAGAAGACGTCCAGCCAGTGCAATTCCGATGGCAGGAAGTCAATAAAATAAATGTCACTGGAGAGGAACTGATGGCCGATCAGATCTTCAATCCACTCGATAATCGGAGTGAGTTGCAGCGAAACTACCACGCCGATAATCACACCACACAAGCTGCCGAACAACCCAGCCAGCAATCCATACCAGACAAAAATGGCGCGAATTAAACCGTCTTTCGCGCCCAGCGTTCTTAATACTGCGATATCGCCACTCTTGTCTTTTACCGCCATCACTAAAGTGGAGACGATGTTAAAACAGGCCACACCAATCACCAGTACCATCGCCAGATACATAATGGCGCGGATCATCTGGATATCACGATACATATAGCCGTAAGTGCCGATCCAGCTCTTGATATAAACATAGCTATTGGTCACTTCGCCCGCGTCACGCACCAGTTTGTTGGCGTTAAAAACATCCGTCATTTTAAGGGCAATACCTGACACACTGGAACCCATATCAAGATATTGTTGGGCATCCGCCAGCGGGATCATGGCAAAACTGTGATCGAGTTGACCGCTCAGCTGCAAAATTCCGGCAATTTGCAAGCGCACTCGTTTTGGTTGCATCAGTTTATGCTCAGGATTCGAATTTGGGATCATGATCGACACCCAATCGCCCTGCTTCACTTTTAACGCATCCGCTACGCCTTTGCCGATAATAATCTGCTGCTCACCGGCTTTAAAATTGTTCCAGGCATCGCCCTGGACAAACGAGGGCAGCGCACTTAGGCGCTGTTCCTGTTGCGGATCAACCCCTTTTACCTGAAGCGCGCGCAGATTCGCACCGCTTTCCACCAGCCCCGTGAAGTTGATATACGGCGCAGCGGCGGCAATACCTGGCACTTTTTGCACGTTATTCAGTGCTTCCTGCCAGTTAGTCCACGGCTGATCCACCGCTTCAATTTCGCCATGCGGTACTACCGCCAGAATGCGGTTATTCAGTTCACGCTCAAAGCCGTTCATCGCGCTTAAGCCGACGATCAATACCGCCACGCCAAGTGCAATGCCAATGGTAGAAATGACGGAGATCAGCGACACCATGCCGCCACGCCGCCGTCCGCGACTAAAACGCAGACCAATTAATAACGATAAAGGCATCGCCATTACTCCGCCCCCATCAGGCTCAGTTCCGCCGTCAGACGACCATCACGCATTTCCAGTTGGCGGCTCATACGTTTCGCCAGTTGCAGGTCGTGAGTAACCACCAGGAAAGCGGTGCCCTGCAAGCGATTCAACTCCCCAAGCAACTGGAAGATGCTGTCGGCGTTACGTGCGTCAAGGTTACCGGTAGGTTCATCCGCCAGTACCAGACGCGGGTTATTAACCAGCGCACGGGCAATCGCCACACGCTGACGTTCGCCGCCAGAAAGTTCGGATGGACGGTGATTCGCGCGATGCTCCAGCCCCACCGCTTTTAACATTTCCAACGCTCGACTGTTGATTTCAGCGGGCTTTTTCTTGCCAATCAGCAGCGGCATAGCCACGTTTTCCAGCGCGGTAAAATCCGGCAGCAGGTGGTGAAACTGATAAATAAAGCCCAGCTTCTGGTTACGCAGTTCTGCTTTCGCCGCCGACGATAGTTTGCTCATCGGCTGACCGTTAAAAATCACATCGCCGGAAGTTGGCGTATCCAGCCCACCCAGCAAGTGCAGCAAGGTGCTTTTGCCAGAACCAGAGCTACCGACGATAGCCATCATTTCGCCTTCGCCCACGCTGAAACTGACATTGTGCAGCACGTCGGTTTGCACACTGCCTTCCTGATAGCGTTTGCACAGGTTGTCGCATTGCAACAGGATCTTATTCATAACGTAAAGCCTCAGCGGGTTGAGTGGCGGCAGCGCGCCAGGAAGGGTAAAGCGTAGAAAGCAGCGCGATAGCCATCGCCACCAGCGCAATAATAATGACCTGTAAAGGTTCGATAGCGACCGGCAGCGCCGCGCCATCAAGCAGGACGCCGATTATCGGCATCAGATTATTCAACTGGCTGGCAAGCAGCGCACCAAGCGCCGCGCCCAGGATCGCACCAATAATTCCGGCGCTGGCACCCTGTACCATAAAGACCATCATGATTTGTCGCGGAGTTAGACCTTGCGTTTGCAGGATTGCCACTTCGCCCTGTTTCTCCATCACCATCAGCCCCAGCGAGGTAATAATGTTAAACGCCGCAACGGCGACAATCAGGCTCAGCAGCAAGCCCATCATATTTTTTTCCATGCGCACGGCCTGGAACAGCTCACCTTTACGGTCGCGCCAGTCCTGCCATTTACTGCCTTCTGGCAGTTTTTGCTGGCTTAACGAGTCCACTTTCAGCGGCTCATCCAGCCACAGACGCCAGCCAGTGATATTGCCTGCCGGATAACGCATCAGACGCGAGGCATCCTCAATATTCACCAGCATTTCATAGCCGTCGACTTCACTGTTAGCGGCAAAAGTACCAATCACATTGAACAGGCGCTGACTTGGAATACGCCCCATCGGCGTGAACTGGCTGGCAGAAGGCACCATCACGCGGATTTGATCACCGCGATTAACGCCCAACTGTGAAGCAAGCTGTTCACCGAGGATGACATTATATTTCCCTGGCGCGAGGTCGGCTTGTTTCACATTGACCAGATACGGGGTTAGCGGATCTTTTTGCGCCGGATCGATACCCAGCATGACGCCTACCGCCACGCTGCGTGCGCTTTGCAGCACCACATCACCAGTAGTGATAGGCGCGACGCGATTTACGCCGTCCAGTTTGACTGCCGTTTCCGGGAGTTTCTGCGGGTTAAGAGAGCCCTGCTCCGAAGAGAGGATCGCCTGTGGCATCAGGCCAAGGATGTTGTTTTGCAGTTCGCGCTCAAAGCCGTTCATCACTGACAATACCGTGACCAGTGCCATCACACCGAGGGTAATGCCAATGGTAGAAAGCCAGGAGACGAAACGACCGAAGCGATCCGCTGCACGCCCACGCATGTAACGCAGGCCAATAAATAGAGCGACAGGTTGGTACATGAAATCCGTCTGGTTGCTGTTAGCAAAGACACGAGTATATAAGCGAAAGCAGGATGGGTAAACGCCTGAACTGTAAGTGATCATCAGGGCTAATCTGAAAAGCATCAGTAAATCAATCGGCTAAAGGGTCTCATTTTCTCATCGGCCTTGTGGCCTGATCTTTATCTGAAAAATAACCAAATACAGACAGATACGCATTACACCACGCGATTCGCCCCGCAGGATCAACAGCATGTTAAATAAAAGAGCGTGTTGTTCTGATGAAACAAAAAGAACTATGGATTAACCAGATCAAAGGGTTATGCATCTGTCTGGTGGTGGTTTATCACTCGGTAATCACCTTTTACCCGCATCTGACCACTTTTCAGCATCCGTTATCGGAAGTACTGAGTAAATGCTGGATCTATTTCAATCTTTACCTTGCGCCCTTCCGTATGCCGGTTTTTTTCTTTATCTCCGGCTATTTGATTCGCCGCTATATCGACAGTGTGCCGTGGGGAAATTGTCTCGATAAACGCATCTGGAGCATCTTCTGGGTGCTGGCGCTTTGGGGCGTGGTGCAGTGGCTGGCGCTAAGCGCACTGAATCAGTGGCTGGCACCTGAGCGCGATTTAAGCAATGCCTCCAATGCCGCTTATGCCGATTCCACCGGTGAATTCCTGCACGGGATGCTCACCGCCAGCACCAGCTTGTGGTATCTGTACGCTTTAATTGTCTATTTCGTGATATGTAAAATTTTTAATCGCCAGGCTCTGCCGTTATTCGCCCTGTTTGTACTGATGAGTGTGGCTGTTAATTTCGTTCCCACGCCGTGGTGGGGAATGAACAGTGTGATCCGCAATTTGCCTTATTACAGCCTTGGCGCATGGTTTGGCGCAACATTAATGACCTGTGTTAAAGAAGTACCGTTGCGCCGCCATCTGCTGATGTCTTCGCTGCTGGCCGTTCTGGCGGTCAGTGCCTGGTTGTTTAATATTTCGTTGCTGTTGTCGCTGGTGTCGATTGTGGTGATCATGAAGCTGTTTTATCAGTACGAGCAGCGTTTCGGTATGCGCTCCTCCAGCCTGCTGAATGTGATTGGTTCCAACACCATTGCCATCTACACCACCCATCGCATTCTGGTAGAGATATTCAGCTTAAGTCTGATTCCGCAAATGAACGCGGCGCGCTGGTCGCCGCAACTCGAACTGGCGCTCCTGCTGGTTTATCCCTTTGTCAGTTTGTTGATTTGTACACTGGCTGGCTTGCTGGTACGAAAATTTTCACAACGCGCATTCAGCGACCTGTTGTTCTCCCCGCCTTCTCTGCCTGCAACCAGTTATTCTCGCTAAGCCATCGCCCCAGCCGGGGCGATTCAATTTGCTAAACCATGTCGATTCCGGATAATGAACAGCATTGCTTATCAGAGATATGTCCCCATATGTTGAGGCATATCCTAACGAGAATCTGACAACCGTTATGCCTGAACAATATCGTTATACGCTGCCCGTCAAAGCGGGTGAACAGCGTCTGCTGGGCGAGTTAACCGGCGCTGCCTGCGCGACGCTGGTAGCGGAAATTGCCGAACGTCACACCGGACCGGTGGTGCTCATTGCACCAGATATGCAAAATGCTCTACGTTTGCATGATGAAATCAGCCAGTTCACCGACCAGATGGTGATGAATCTGGCGGACTGGGAAACCCTCCCTTACGACAGTTTTTCGCCTCATCAGGATATTATCTCCTCGCGTCTTTCCACCCTTTACCAGTTACCAACGATGCAACGTGGCGTACTGATTGTTCCGGTGAATACGCTTATGCAGCGCGTTTGCCCGCACAGTTTTCTCCACGGTCATGCGCTGGTGATGAAAAAAGGTCAGCGCCTGTCACGAGATGCATTGCGTACCCAACTGGACAGCGCCGGTTATCGCCATGTTGATCAGGTGATGGAGCACGGTGAATACGCCACGCGCGGCGCATTGCTGGATCTCTTCCCGATGGGTAGTGAGCTACCTTATCGTCTTGATTTCTTTGATGATGAAATCGACAGCCTGCGAGTATTTGATGTCGATAGCCAACGCACGCTGGAGGAAGTTGAAGCTATCAACCTGCTGCCCGCACACGAATTTCCGACCGATAAAGCGGCAATTGAACTGTTCCGCAGTCAGTGGCGTGATTCTTTCGAAGTAAAACGCGATCCAGAACATATTTATCAACAAGTGAGCAAAGGCACATTGCCTGCCGGGATCGAGTACTGGCAACCGCTATTCTTCAGCGAACCGTTGCCGCCACTGTTCAGTTATTTCCCTGCCAATACATTGCTGGTGAATACTGGCGATCTGGAAAACAGTGCCGAACGTTTCCAGGCTGACACGCTGGCGCGTTTTGAGAATCGCGGCGTCGATCCGATGCGTCCACTGCTGCCGCCACAATCGCTCTGGCTGCGGGTCGATGAACTGTTCTCAGAGCTGAAAAACTGGCCGCGTGTACAGCTAAAAAATGAACATTTACCGACAAAAGCAGCGAATGCCAATTTAGGCTTTCAGAAACTGCCAGACCTTGCCGTTCAGGCGCAGCAAAAAGCCCCGCTGGATGCGCTGCGTAAATTTCTTGAATCTTTCGACGGCCCGGTGGTGTTCTCGGTAGAAAGTGAAGGTCGCCGTGAAGCACTCGGTGAACTGCTCGCCCGTATTAAAATAGCTCCACAACGTATTATGCGTCTCGATGAAGCCAGCGACCGTGGGCGTTATCTGATGATTGGCGCTGCCGAACATGGTTTTGTTGATACGGTACGTAATCTGGCGCTGATTTGCGAAAGCGATCTGCTCGGTGAACGCGTTGCCCGTCGTCGTCAGGACTCACGCCGCACCATCAACCCTGACACGCTGATCCGCAACCTCGCGGAGCTGCACATTGGTCAGCCGGTGGTGCATCTGGAGCACGGCGTCGGGCGCTATGCCGGAATGACCACCCTGGAGGCTGGCGGCATTACCGGCGAGTACCTGATGCTCACTTACGCCAACGACGCCAAACTGTATGTCCCGGTGTCGTCGCTGCATCTGATTAGCCGTTACGCCGGTGGCGCGGAAGAAAATGCCCCGCTGCATAAACTTGGCGGCGATGCCTGGTCGCGGGCGCGGCAGAAAGCGGCGGAAAAAGTGCGTGATGTGGCAGCGGAATTGCTGGATATCTACGCGCAACGCGCCGCCAAAGAGGGCTTCGCGTTTAAACACGATCGCGAGCAATACCAATTGTTCTGCGACAGCTTCCCGTTCGAAACCACGCCGGATCAGGCGCAGGCGATTAATGCGGTGCTTAGCGACATGTGTCAGCCGCTGGCAATGGATCGTCTGGTGTGCGGCGATGTTGGCTTTGGTAAAACAGAAGTGGCGATGCGCGCCGCTTTCCTGGCAGTAGAGAACCACAAGCAGGTGGCGGTACTGGTGCCAACGACTCTTCTCGCACAGCAGCATTACGACAATTTCCGCGACCGTTTCGCCAACTGGCCGGTACGCATCGAAATGATCTCCCGTTTCCGCAGCGCCAAAGAGCAGACGCAAATCCTTACGGAAGTGGCGGAAGGGAAAATCGATATTCTGATCGGTACGCACAAACTGCTGCAAAGTGACGTCAAGTTTAAAGATTTAGGCCTGCTGATTGTCGATGAAGAGCACCGCTTCGGGGTGCGTCATAAAGAGCGCATTAAAGCGATGCGCGCGAACGTTGATATTCTGACGCTTACCGCAACGCCGATCCCACGTACGCTGAACATGGCGATGAGCGGAATGCGCGATCTGTCGATTATTGCCACGCCACCCGCCCGTCGTCTGGCAGTTAAAACCTTTGTCCGTGAGTATGACAGTCTGGTGGTCAGAGAGGCTGTCCTGCGTGAAATTCTGCGCGGGGGACAGGTTTATTATCTCTACAATGATGTGGAAAACATCCAGAAAGCCGCCGAACGGCTGGCGGAACTGGTGCCAGAAGCGCGGATTGCCATCGGTCACGGGCAGATGCGCGAACGCGAACTGGAACGGGTGATGAATGATTTCCATCATCAGCGTTTTAACGTGCTGGTTTGTACCACGATTATCGAAACCGGGATCGACATCCCTACCGCCAACACCATTATTATTGAACGAGCAGATCACTTCGGTCTGGCGCAACTACACCAGTTGCGTGGCCGCGTCGGACGTTCGCATCACCAGGCATATGCATGGCTGCTGACGCCGCATCCGAAAGCGATGACTACCGATGCGCAAAAACGTCTAGAAGCGATTGCGTCTCTGGAAGACCTTGGCGCGGGATTTGCGCTGGCAACGCACGATCTGGAGATTCGCGGCGCCGGTGAACTGCTCGGCGAAGAACAAAGTGGTTCGATGGAAACTATCGGTTTCTCGCTGTATATGGAGTTGCTGGAAAACGCCGTCGATGCACTGAAAGCCGGACGCGAGCCGTCGCTGGAAGATCTCACCAGCCAGCAAACGGAAGTCGAACTGCGGATGCCGTCGCTGTTGCCGGATGACTTCATTCCTGATGTAAATACCCGTCTGTCGTTCTATAAACGTATTGCCAGCGCCAAAACGGAAAGCGAACTGGAAGAGATCAAAGTCGAACTTATCGATCGCTTCGGTCTGCTGCCAGATCCGGCGCGAACCCTGCTGGATATTGCCCGTCTGCGCCAGCAAGCGCAGAAGCTGGGGATCAGGAAGCTGGAAGGGAATGAGAAAGGCGGCGTGATCGAATTTGCCGAGAAGAATCACGTGAATCCTGCCTGGCTGATTGGTTTGCTGCAAAAGCAACCACAGCACTATCGTCTCGATGGCCCGACGCGCCTGAAGTTTATTCAGGATTTGGGCGAACGGAAAAAACGTATCGAATGGGTGCGCCAGTTTATGCGTGAACTGGAAGAGAACGCGATCGCATAATGGCAAATCGGGGGCGTTTCTGCGCCCCCATCCCCAACATTTACAAATTCTTTGCACTTCCCTGCACTATCCGACACTGCCACCATCCATAATTCAGACTTATCTTTTTATTACAATAACCTTATATTTATTATGGATTTTTGGTGATGATCAAAACGCGTTTTTCTCGCTGGCTAACGTTTTTTACGTTCGCCGCTGCCGTGGCTCTGGCGCTACCGGCAAAAGCCAACACCTGGCCGCTACCGCCAGCGGGTAGTCGTCTGGTTGGCGAAAACAAATTTCATGTGGTGGAAAACGATGGTGGTTCGCTGGAAGCTATCGCGAAAAAATATAACGTCGGCTTCCTCGCTCTGTTACAGGCTAATCCCGGTATTGATCCGTATGTACCGCGCGCAGGCAGTGTGTTAACCATTCCATTGCAAACTTTACTGCCAGACGCGCCGCGTGAAGGCATTGTGATCAACATTGCGGAGTTGCGTCTCTATTACTACCCACCGGGCAAAAATTCAGTGACCGTGTACCCCATCGGCATTGGTCAGTTGGGGGGTGATACGCTGACGCCGACAATGGTGACCACCGTTTCAGACAAACGTGCAAACCCAACCTGGACGCCGACTGCAAACATCCGCGCCCGTTATAAAGCCCAGGGGATTGAGCTTCCACCAGTCGTTCCGGCAGGACCGGATAACCCGATGGGCCATCATGCGATTCGTCTGGCGGCCTATGGCGGTGTCTATTTGCTTCACGGTACAAACGCCGATTTCGGTATTGGTATGCGGGTAAGTTCTGGCTGCATCCGTTTGCGAGATGACGATATCAAAACACTTTTCAGCCAGGTCAGCCCCGGCACCAAAGTGAATATTATCAACACGCCGATTAAAGTCTCCGCCGAACCAAACGGCGCACGTCTGGTGGAAGTGCATCAGCCGCTGTCAGAGAAGATAGATGACGATCCGCAATTGTTGCCGATTACGCTCAACAGTACGATGCAGGCATTTAAAAATGCTGCGCAAACTGACGCCGAAGTGATGCAGCGCGTAATGGACGTGCGTTCCGGAATGCCGGTTGATGTGCGCCGTCATCAAGTGAATCAACAGACGCTGTAAATCGCGAGCAAAAAAATCCCCGCAGCACAGGGTGTTGCGGGGAAAAAGCAGCAATAACAGGCATTAATGAGGGTTAATGCTTATTTATAAATTACTGCCGTTCCGTGGAGGGTATTCGGACCGGTTACTGAAGTAATACGGAAAGATTTAGCACCCATCTCATCCGCTTTTTGTGCCAGTTGTTCTTCCAGCGATCCCAGATTTGTCCCCGCGTTAGCACTGATAGTACCCACTTTTTGTTGACCTTCCGGTGTTGCCTGAACTTCAACAGCCGCAAAGCTGGCAAATGATATGGAGCTTAAAATCGCAGCAGCGATGAGGGTTTTCACGTTTTTCATAATAGTGACCTTATGCAGATGAATGGCGTCGCAAGCAATTACTTAACGATCGATAACTAAATGATAGATGTGATCTGGATCACATACAAGATGTTTTTTATAACATTCATTAATTAAATTAAAATTCTTTAAATTTCAGTTAAATAGATGGAAGTTATTTTTCTGGCTTCTGGACTGGTGAACAGAAGTGATTATTTTTATAATAACCATTCATTCACAGCTAAAAGGTACAACGGCATCATGGCAACTGACTCAACACATTGTGTAAAAAAAAGCCGTGGTCGCCCAAAAGTGTTCGACAGGGAAGCCGCGCTTGATAAGGCCATGAAGTTGTTCTGGCAGCACGGTTATGAAGCAACTTCTCTTGCCGATCTCGTCGAAGCGACCGGAGCCAAAGCGCCAACGCTATACGCGGAGTTCACCAATAAAGAGGGATTGTTCCGCGCCGTACTGGATCGCTATATCGACCGTTTTGCCGCAAAGCACGAAGCACAACTGTTTTGTGAAGAGAAAAGCGTGGTGTCTGCGCTGACTGACTATTTCGCTGCCATCGCCAACTGCTTTACCAGCAAAGATACCCCTGCTGGCTGCTTTATGATCAACAACTGCACCACGCTCTCCCCGGATTCAGGAGATATCGCCAATACGTTGAAATCACGCCATGCGATGCAAGAGCGCACTTTGCAGCAGTTTTTATGTCAACGACAGGCGCGCGGGGAAATCCCGACCCACTGTGACGTGACGCATCTGGCGGAATTCCTTAATTGTATTATTCAGGGGATGTCGATCAGCGCCCGCGAAGGCGCATCGCTGGAAAAACTGATGCAGATTGCCCAAACCACTTTGCGTTTATGGCCCGAACTGGTGAAATAAAACGCAAAAAAAGCCCCTCAGCCTGAGCGAATGAGGGGCTAAATTGCAGAGTACAGCCTTGTTATACTTTGTTATTCAGAATCAGTTGCCCGTTGTTATCTAATTGGATTTGTGTACCCGGATCGCGATCCATGCGGATTTTGCCCTGCTGATCGCCAATCTTATAGGTCACATCATAACCGAGCATTTTTTCTGACTTGTCATACACCGTTTTACAACGCTGTTGGGTGGTGGTGTAAGTATCACGTTCCTGGAGAGAGCCCTGGATCTGGTTACCAGCATATCCACCACCAAGCGCCCCGACGACTGTAGCAACATCCTTACCGCGACCACCGCCAAACTGATGCCCTATCACCCCACCAGCCACAGCGCCCAGAACTGAACCCGCGATGCGATTTTCATCCTGCACCGGCCGGCGATGGGTCACTGTGACATTGCGGCACTCCTGGCGCGGTGTTTTAACTGTTTCCTTGATTGGGATTGCAGAAACAACCTGAGCGTATTGCGGGCCACGTTCAAACACGTTCAGGCTGGCCACTGCCGCTACGCCCAGCGCAGCCGCGACACCAATCCCGATACCCGCCAACATTGATTTATTCACGGGAACACCTCCTTCTTTGCAGTTATGTCAATCATGCAATCGAAGGGGTGAAACAACCATCAGACAGAAGATGAAAAGCGCAGGAATAGCAGGAAATACTTAAGGATTCGGAGGAGTCTGAGGGAATGCCTGATGCGACGCTTAACGCGTCTTATCAGGCCTGCCGCTCGTACCATTTATCCTGGGCGGATAAGGCGTTTACGCCGCATCCGCCAGTACAAGTTGATTAATGCAGTTTCAAACGCGGACGGATAACGCGGTTGATACTACCTACCAACATCATTAGTCCAGTTTTGAAGTAGCCATGCAGCGCAATCTGATGCATCCGATACAGCGAGATATACACAAAGCGCGCAATACGCCCTTCAATCATCATTGAGCCGCGCGTCAGGTTACCCATCAGGCTACCGACGGTGGAGAAGTTCGACAGCGATACCAGCGAACCGTGATCTTTATACTGATAATTTTTCAGCGGTTTGCCATTCATCTGCGCCAGAATATTGTTCATTGCGCAGGTAGCCATCTGGTGTGCGGCCTGAGCGCGCGGCGGGACAAAACCCCCTTCCGGACGCGGGCATGACGCACAGTCGCCAATAGCGTAAATGTCTGGATCGCGTGTGGTTTGCAGCGTCGGTTCCACCACCAGCTGGTTGATACGGTTGGTCTCCAGCCCACCAATATCCTTCAGGAAATCTGGCGCTTTGATCCCGGCTGCCCACACCATCAGATCAGCCTCAATATATTCGCCATCTTTAGTGTGCAGACCACCTTCATCAGCACTGGTGACCATAGTTTGCGTCAGCACGCGAACGCCCAGTTTCGTCAACTCATTGTGAGCGGCAGCAGAGATACGTGGCGGCAGCGCAGGCAAAATACGCTCGCCCGCTTCTACCAGCGTTACGTTCAACGCTTCGTTGGTCAGGCCTTTGTAACCGTAGCTGTGCAGTTGCTTGACGGCGTTGTGCAATTCAGCGGAGAGTTCTACGCCAGTCGCGCCGCCGCCAACAATCGCAATATTCACTTTGCCATTCGCGCCAAGGTTGGCGGAGTATTTCAGAAACAGATTCAGCATCTCCTGATGGAAACGACGCGCCTGATGCGGGTTATCGAGGAAAATACAGTTCTCTTTTACACCCGGCGTATTGAAATCGTTAGAGGTGCTGCCCAGCGCCATCACCAGCGTGTCATAAGCGATTTTGCGTTCCGGCACCAGCAGTTCGCCTTTTTCGTCGCGCAGTTCAGCAATGGTGATTGTTTTCGCTTCTCTATCGATATCAACCACAGAACCCAACTGGAACTGAAAACCATGATTACGCGCATGAGCCAGGTAACTCAGTGCATCGACGCCTTCATCGAGCGAGCCAGTCGCTACTTCGTGCAGCAGCGGTTTCCACAGGTGGCTGTGATTGCGATCTACCAGCGTAATTTTGGCTTTTTTCTTACGTCCCAGCTTATGTCCAAGCTGTGTCGCCATTTCCAGCCCACCAGCACCGCCGCCGACAATCACAATCTTTTTCAATGGCGTAGTCAACGTGACCCCCTTAAATTTATTAACCAATTGTTAATTAATGGTTATATGCATAGCCCTTAATTAACAGCAGGTTACAGTGATGAAAATGCTCTTCGCTATTGAGAATAACATGAATGGTGCATTGGTCATACCAAAATTGATATGAATCAAGTTTTGTTGCTGAAAAGATAGGCGGATTTACCGGGTGAGATCAAAAAACAGAGATTATTGTTTATTATTTAAGCTGGATCGGGAGAGTGAGGCGTATATGGAGGGCATTTGGTAGGCCAGATACAATGCGCAGCATCGCATCAGGCATTGGTGCACGGCTGTCGGCTGTGGCGTGGACGCTTCATCCAACCTACAGAATCCGGGGCGCATCAGATACCAGCAAGGTTACCTGATGCGACCGACGATAGCTTTTAACCGAGGGTTTTGAACGCCTTAATGCGCTGCAAATGCGGGGAGATATTTTTGAATTTGTGCGTCTGCTCTTCGTCCCAGACAATCTCGTAATAATGATGCAACTCTTCAGATGTCCGCTGACTGTTAAGCGCCTCATCGTTACGCGACAAAATCACCAGACAACGATCGCGATTCTTCTCACGGAAATTGGTCACACATTTAGTCGCGATATCGGTGTACTCTTCCGGGCGATCAATCTTCCCTTCCATGTTCTCGTAAGGGAACAAATTGGGGTTGAAGATCACCTGGCGGATATCGCAGAGAAAACCAATCCGTTCTGCCCAGTAACCGCCCAGCCCGACACCGCAAATTAGCGGGCGCTCGTCAACATTCAGTTGCAGCATTTTGTCTACTTCTTTGAGCAGATGCTGCATATCGTGTTTCGGATGCAGAGTGCTGTAGCTTATCAAGCGTACATCCGGGTCAATAAACTGCAATTGTAAAACTTTCTCGTGGTTACCCGGACTGTTAGAGTCAAAACCGTGTAAATAGATAATCATCGCTTCCTCACATAAGCCAGGGTTAGTGACCTGCTTTCTCTTCCTGCCAGCGTTCATGTAACTGATTCAGACGGGCGCTGATCTCTTTCCAGCGAGTCGAGTCCATCAGCTCCTGTCGCGAAAATGAACCTTTATGATACAAACGTGTAACACGCTCTGCCTTGATCGGTGACAGATTATCTAACACGCTGACGGCTCCCTTACGATTATTGCAGACCAGGATCATATCGCAACCCGCATCCAGTGATGCCTGCCCACGTTCGGCATAACTGCCCATAATCGCGGCACCTTCCATCGATAAATCGTCTGAGAAAATCACGCCGTCAAACCCCAGTTCCTGGCGTAAAACTGTTTTCAGCCAGTAGGGAGAACCGCTCGCCGGACGCGGATCAACATCGCTGTAGATCACATGTGCAGGCATAATGGCATCGAGTTTATTTTCACGGATTAAGGTGCTGAATACCGACATATCTTTGGCGCGAATTTCCGCTTGCGGACGTGGGTCGCACGGCGTCTCTTTGTGTGAGTCAGCCGTTACTGCACCGTGGCCTGGAAAGTGTTTACCGGTGGTTTTCATTCCGGCTTCATGCATACCATCAATAAACCGGCTGGCAATTGCGAGGGCTTTTTCGGGATCGGCATGGTAAGAACGCTCGCCAATCGCCGCGCTAATGTGCCCTACATCCAGCACGGGTGCAAAGCTGATATCAATATCCATGGCGATCATTTCACTGGCCATCAACCAGCCTGCCTCTTGTGCCAGTTTGCCGCCTTCTTCCATTCCCAACAGCGCAGCGAATGATTGCGCCGCAGGCAAGCGGGTAAAACCTTCACGAAAACGCTGCACGCGCCCACCTTCCTGATCCACCGCCACCACCAGATGATTGCGCGAAGCTGTGCGAATTTGGCGCACCAGTTCGCGTAACTGGGCAGGATCATGATAGTTACGCGTAAAGAGAATCAGCCCACCCACCAGCGGATGCGCCAGTATTTCACGCTCTTCCGCGTCCAGTTCGTAACCTTCAACATCCAACATTACTGGACCCACACTGCTCTCCTTATTGTTTTATTGATAGCTGCCGCCAGGTGTCATCGGCAAGCCTGATAAATTGTTGATCGCCGCTTTGTTGCCAGCGGTACTCAAACCACCCTGCTTTGAGCATCAGCAACCAGGGAAACCAGCGCCTGACCTGACGCCATAATTGCGCCGGATTAATCTTCGCCCGCGCGGCATAGTCATTGACCAATTGCCGGTGCTGCTCAGTATTTTCCACCCACACCGCCGCCAGTTCCAGCGCGATATCGCCATCACCAGCATACTCCCAGTCAATGAGTTTTAACCCAGAAGCACTATGCACTAAGTTTCCGGCATGAACATCCATATGCAATGGGCTTAAGCGTAATGGCTGTGGTTCCCGTATTTTGCGCAGACGTTTTAATAGTCGCAGCCAACCCGCTGTCCGTCGCGCAGGATCGCTTCGCTGCCAGTACCTTTCCAGTAACGGCAGCAGGGTTATTCGCCAGCCAAAGCGCGGTTGTTGATGCAGATAATACAGCAAGCCTGCCAGTTCGTCGGTATCCGGCAATTGCGTTTTTACCTCGCCGGGCAAATAGTCAACCACCATCCAGCCACGGAGATAGAGATGTGGCTTCGGTGCAAGGTATGCCGGTAATCGTGATAACGCCCGATACTGGCGCAGGAACACGGACTGCGGTGCATCAGGATCGTGAGTCTGACGCACAACGAAACGCAGATCCTGATGTTCAATGAGAAAACTCCCGCCGCTAAGTCCATGATTAAACGTCGCGACGGGATGGTACTGCGGGAAATAGCGCGACAATAATTCGTCGCGCGTGATGGGATTATTGTTGCTGAACGGCACCTTTACCTGACCAGATAATTTCACCCGTCTGCACCAACATGAGTTGCATTTGCAGGGTCGGTGCGTTGACGTTACCAGAGGCACTGGAGTACAGCACATAATGAGCGCCGACGTTACGGGCAATGCCAATCGCTTTACTGCGAGTGCCTAAACTGTCCTGCGGCGACAAACCTAACTGCTGCTTGGCCATTGAAAGCTGTTGGGCAGAAACGAGTGTAAATTTACCGTTATTGGCCAGCGCATTACGTAGCGTTTCGGTCGCTTCTCCGGCATTCAGCGAGCCGTTAGTACGGTTGTTAACGCTATCAACCAGCAGAACGCTGCCTGCGGTCACACCATCAGCCCCAAGCATTTTACTGACCATCGGCTGCATTGCACCGTTCCAGTCATAATGACGAATATGCGGCGCAGGCGGTGCGGTTTGATCTTCGTGCTCAATTGGCCCTGGCTGCTGCGGGATCGTCGGCACCGATGGCACGGTTGGTACAGGCTGTTGCGGCTCGGCAGGTTGCTCCGGCGCAGGTTTCACCTCTTCTACCGGTGCAGGTTCTCGTTGCCCCACACACCCGGCGAGAAACATCGCCAGCGCGGTGATTAAGGCGTAGCGACTCATTTTTGTCATCAAGATTCACCCCTTACAAATATAGATAAAGTCTGACTTTGTGCGCCCCCAGATAATTGGCGCTGCCGTACAGAGTTACCGCCGAACGTGCGGGAATGGTAACGCTGCGGGGCGTTTCCAGAGGATGCATCTCCAGCCCTCTGGCGTCATACCAGTAAAAACGATAATGAACGGTAACGGGTTCTTGCCTTTCGTTATAAAGCGTCGAGGATGCAGAAGGCTGAATATCAGACATTGAAAGAACGGGCTTTTCTGCACTGATGCCCGCAGCCAGAAGAGATGACTCAATCACCAGAGATTGTTCTTCATTCACCGGAATCTCCGGATGTGAACGACACCCCACCAGCAATAACAGCGCCAGAGACACCAGCCCAAAGCATCCTTTTCTCATCGTTACAGACCTTTATGCGCCAGCATTGGGCCCAGAGGACGGCCACCCAGCAAGTGCATATGGATGTGGTACACCTCTTGCCCGCCATGGCGGTTGGTGTTCATGATCAGACGATAGCCATCTTCGGCAATGCCTTCTTGCTCAGCAATTTTTGCCGCTACAGTGATCATGCGTCCCAGCGCCTGCTCATGCTCGGCAGAGACGTCGTTTACGGTAGGAATCAGGATATTAGGAATGATTAAAATATGCGTTGGCGCTTGCGGCGAAATATCGCGAAACGCCGTTACCAGATCATCCTGGTAGACGATATCGGAGGGGATCTCACGACGAATAATTTTGCTGAAAATAGTTTCTTCTGCCACGACATTTTCCTTTTTCAAATAGTCATGCGTTGCGCCATGCTACGCCGCGCCACACTGCGAGTATAGAGTATGGTCGAGTTAAACCCGCTCTTTCAACCTTAACCCACGATTTATTAAGCAAAAACCGTTTTACTGCCGCATACATCGCCATTATTCCCCTTTATGCCTGCGAATGAACCGAAAACACACTTTCTCTTTGGTTTACACGTTAAATATGAATGCGTATATTTCTCATTTGCATTACCATGAAAAATTATTAGCGCGCTAAATATTACTGCTCATCGCCCTCCTCTGGAATGAGCCTGACTACAACATAAATCAAGAGATTTCAGATGCTTTCGACACAATTTAACAGGGATAATCAGCATCAAGCCGCAGCCACGCCGTCGCTGCTCGCAGCCTGCATTGCTCTGGCTTTATTTCCTTCCGCTACACTGGCCGTGCCAACCGCCGAAGAAACAGTGATTGTTGAAGGGGCTGCCAATGCTCCAGTTGATGACGAAAATGATTACAGCGTAACGTCTACCTCTGTAGGTACTAAAATGCAGATGACCCAACGTGATATTCCACAGTCGGTCACTATTGTCAGCCAGCAGCGAATGGAAGATCAGCAACTGCAAACGCTGGGCGAAGTGATGGAAAACACTCTGGGGATAAGCAAAAGCCAGGCCGACTCCGACCGCACCCTCTATTATTCGCGTGGATTCCAGATCGATAACTATATGGTCGATGGCCTCCCCACCTATTTTGAATCGCGCTGGAATCTGGGCGACGCACTCACGGATATGGCGCTGTTCGAGCGTATAGAAGTGGTGCGTGGCGCGACCGGGCTAATGACCGGCACCGGCAATCCTTCTGCGGCGATTAATATGGTCCGCAAACACGCCACCAGCCGTGAATTTAAAGGCGATGTCTCGGCGGAATACGGTAGCTGGAACAAAGAACGTTATGTGGCGGATTTACAAAGTCTGCTCACGGAAGATGGTAAAGTCCGCGCACGAATTGTTGGCGGCTATCAGAACAACGATTTATGGCTGGATCGCTACAATAGCGAAAAAACTTTCTTCTCCGGCATTGTGGATGCTGATTTGGGCGAGCTGACCACATTTTCTGCCGGTTATGAATATCAACGTATTGATGTTAACAGCCCGACCTGGGGCGGCCTGCCACGCTGGAATACCGATGGCAGCAGCAACAGTTACGATCGCGCCCGCAGTACCGCGCCTGACTGGGCGTATAACGACAAAGAGATCAACAAAGTCTTTTTGTCACTGAAGCAGCGATTTGCCGATACCTGGCAGGCGACGCTGAATGCTACCCATTCCGAAGTCGAATTTGACAGCAAAATGATGTATGTCGATGCCTACGTAAATAAAGCAGATGGAACGCTGGTGGGACCATATGGCAGCTATGGCCCCGGATTTGATTATGTTGGCGGCACTGGCTGGAACAGTGGCAAACGTAAAGTTGACGCGCTGGATCTGTTTGCCGACGGCAGTTATGAATTATTTGGTCGCCAGCACAATCTGATGCTCGGCGGTAGCTACAGTAAACAAAACAACCGCTATTTCAGCTCCTGGACTAACGTTTTCCCCAATGAAATTGGCAGTTTCTACAACTTCAACGGTAACTTCCCGCAGACTAACTGGGCGCCGCAAAGCCTGGCGCAGGACGATACCACACATATGAAATCGTTATATGCCGCCACTCGTGTCACCCTTGCCGATCCGCTGCATCTGATCCTCGGCGCACGTTATACCAACTGGCGGGTTGATACGCTGACTTACAGCATGGAGAAAAACCACACTACGCCTTATGCGGGTCTGGTGTTTGACATCAATGACAACTGGTCGACCTATGCCAGCTATACCTCTATTTTCCAGCCGCAAAATGATCGCGACAGTTCGGGCAAATATCTGGCGCCAATCACCGGTAACAACTACGAACTGGGTCTAAAATCAGACTGGATGAATAGCCGTCTGACCACCACGTTAGCCATCTTCCGTATTGAGCAGGATAATGTCGCCCAGTCCACCGGAATGCCTATCCCGGGCAGTAACGGCGAAACCGCCTATAAAGCGGTGGATGGGACAGTAAGTAAAGGCGTGGAATTTGAACTTAACGGCGCAATTACCGACAACTGGCAGCTGACGTTTGGCGCAACGCGCTATGTGGCGGAAGATAACGAGGGGAATGCCGTTAATCCGAATCTGCCACGTACCACGGTTAAAATGTTTGCCAGCTATCGGTTGCCTGTCATGCCAGAGTTGACGGTCGGCGGCGGCGTTAACTGGCAAAATCGGGTGTATACCGACACCGTGACACCGTATGGCACCTTCCGCGCCGAGCAAGGTAGCTACGCGCTGGTGGATCTGTTCACCCGCTACCAGGTGACGAAAAACTTCTCGTTGCAGGGGAACGTCAATAACCTGTTCGACAAAACCTACGATACCAATGTGGAAGGTTCTATCGTCTACGGCGCACCACGTAATTTCAGTATTACTGGCACGTATCAATTCTGATTAACACCTGTAAAAAAGGCAGCCATTCGGCTGCCTTAGTCTCCCCAACATTCTACTGATTAGTTGTTGCGGATGTACTCATCCATCTCGGTTTTCAGGTTATCGGATTTAGTACCGAAAATCGCCTGAACACCAGAACCAGCAACCACTACGCCCGCTGCGCCCAGTTTCTTCAGGCCAGCCTGATCCACTTTGGACACATCAGCAACGCTGACGCGCAGACGAGTAATACATGCGTCGAGGTTAGTGATGTTTTCTTTACCACCAAATGCGGCAACCAGAGCCGGAGCCATTTCGCTAGTACCGGTTGCTTTCGCATCTTCAGTTGCGTCTTCGCGGCCCGGCGTTTTCAGATCCAGAGCTTTAATCAGCACACGGAAGATGGTGTAGTAAACAATCGCATAACCAATACCGACAATCGGGAACAGCCACAGTTTGCTGCTGTTACCAGACAGTACGATGAAGTCGATCAGGCCGTGCGAGAACGACGTACCGTCGCGCATTCCCAGCAGAATACAGATTGGGAATGCCAGACCAGCCAGAATAGCGTGGATGATGTACAGGATCGGCGCAACGAACATGAAGGAGAACTCGATCGGCTCGGTGATACCGGTCAGGAACGAGGTCAACGCAGCGGAGATCATGATACCGCCAACTTTAGCGCGGTTTTCTGGTTTAGCAGAGTGCCAGATAGCAATCGCAGCAGCCGGCAGACCGTACATTTTAAACAGGAAGCCGCCAGACAGTTTACCCGCAGTCGGGTCACCCGCCATATAACGCGGAATATCGCCGTGGAAGACCTGACCTGCTGCGTTGGTGTATTCACCAATCTGCATCTGGAAAGGTACGTTCCAGATGTGGTGCAGACCAAACGGCACCAGACAACGTTCGATGAAGCCGTAAATACCAAACGCAACTACCGGGTTCTGGTAAGCAGCCCACTGGGAGAAAGTCTGGATTGCGGAACCAATCGGCGGCCAAATGAAGGACAGCACAACGCCAGTAAAGATGGCAGCCAGACCAGAAATGATCGGTACAAAGCGTTTACCGGCAAAGAAGCCAAGATACTCAGGCAGCTTAATACGGTAGAAACGGTTAAACATGTACGCTGCAATCGCACCGGAGATGATCCCCCCAAGTACGCCAGTATCCGCCAGATGTTTAGCGGCAATTTCTTCAGCAGGTAAATGCAGTACCAGCGGCGCGACCACAGCCATGGTTTTTACCATGATGCCATAGGCAACTACTGCGGCAAGAGCGGATACGCCATCGTTATTGGTAAAGCCAAGGGCGACACCGATCGCAAAAATAAGTGGCATGTTTGCAAAGACGGAACCGCCTGCTTCTGCCATAACATGCGATACAACGGCTGGCAGCCAGCTGAAATTCGCGGAACCGACGCCCAGCAGAATACCTGCGATAGGCAGTACGGATACCGGCAGCATCAGCGATTTACCGACCTTTTGCAGGTTAGCAAATGCATTCTTAAACATAATTGAGAGTGCTCCTGAGTATGGGTGCTTTTTACGTTCTCACGCGTGGCAAGGGGGGAGAACCTTGCCGTGTACAGGGCATCTAAGCGCCCTTTATTTATTACACAGAGTAAAATAATTCAGTGTCGATTTGTTTGACGGCTATCACGTTTCAACTTCAGGTCTTTAGCGAAGTTGCACATTTTGACAAAACATATGTCAAGATGTTTCAAACATGGTTAGCCACCGCCCAATTTGCGGCGGTGAACTTTACTCGTTTTAACCATTAATTACGAGCTTAAAAAAAATTCATTCAACTGATGGACTGCAGGCGGGAAGCGTCGATGTGAAACAGACGGGCGAAGTTATCGGTGGTTACCTGCGCCAGTTCTTCAACGGCAACACCTTTCAACACAGCCATGTATTCTGCAACGTCACGAACCATTGCAGGTTGATTCTCTTTTCCTCGATGTGGCACTGGCGCCAGGTAAGGCGAGTCAGTTTCCACCAGTAGCCGATCCAGCGGGACATAACGCGCGGCATCGCGCAGTTGTTCCGCATTACGGAAGGTCACAATGCCGGAAAAGGAGATGTAAAATCCGAGATCCAGTAACTTGCCCGCCGTTTCTTTGTCCTCTGTAAAACAGTGTAGTACGCCACCACAATCCGTCACTTTTTCTTCACGCAGAATAGCCAGCGTATCGGCGCGGGCGTCACGCGTATGGACGATAACCGGCTTGTTCAGTTCGCGACCAATCTGGATATGATGAATGAAGGATTCTTGCTGACGGACTTTTGTTTCCGGCGTGTAATAATAATCCAGCCCGGTTTCACCCAGCGCAACAACGCCCTCTTCTGCTGCCAGACGGCGTAAATCTTCCACATCGTAGGGATCATTCTGGTTTAGCGGATGCACACCGCAAGAAAAAACGACGTTGTCACGTTCGCCAACCAGATCCCGCATATGCAGGTAACCGGGCAATGTCGTGGCGACCGCCAGACAAAATTTCACATCGCGCGCGGCGGCTTTCGCCAGAACGTCATCCACGTCCTTGTGTAAAGATTCATAATTCAAACCATCGAGATGGCAGTGTGAGTCGACTAAAAACATAATGTCTCTCTTAAAGATGAGGAACCGGTAACACAACGTCCGGTTGCAGGTAATGCTCAATACGCAGTAAAAGATCGGTAATGACAAGCTCGCGGTTTACGCCTGTGACAGAAATTAACTGCTCACGACTTTGGCAAACATCCCCCAGTATAGCCTGCAGGCGAGAGGGAGAAAGCTGGTTTGCCAGCGCGGCGACAACGCCAGGAACATCAACATTGGTGACTTGTGAAGCGCCATAATGGCGTTTGAGCGCATCCATCAACAAAGTTGCCAACCAGTGCAGACGCGCCGGAGCTTGTTCGTGGTTAAGTGCCGACAACATCGAATACCAGTCGCCAGATTGCACGCTGTGTGCCAACGCCTGACAAAGTGTCTCACGTGCCTGCCAGATATCCCCTTGAAACAGCCCCAATGCCGCGCCAGGCGAACCGGCGCTCAGGCGCAATGCGGTTAGCATAGCCTCTTGTGACATTGTCACTTCACGCGCAAGCCAGCTCACTGCGTACTGTTCCGGCGGCGGTGCAAGATAATGCAAGCGACAACGGCTGCGCAGTGTTGCCAGTAAGCGTTCAAGTTCTCGTGTAGCGAGGAAAAACCAGGTTTCCGCTGGAGGCTCTTCCAGTGTTTTCAGCAAAGCATTGGCAGCGGCATCGGTCAGCAAGGCAGCATCGGTGACCCAGACAACTTTCGCACCGCCCAATCGTGCGTGTTCATTAAGCTTTTCGGTGACTTCACGCACGGCATCAATGCCCAGAGCATTCTTCCCTTTTTCGGGAGTAAGAGTGTAATAATCGGGATGCGTCCCCGCCTGCATCAACTGGCATCCGCGACAATGACCACAGCTTTTGTGGCCCTGCGGTTGTTGGCAAAGTAAATAACGGCTCAGAGCGTAGATTAAGGCATCATCGCCCATGCCAGGTAATGCCTGAATGAGCAGCGCATGGTGACCCCTTCCGGCCTGATAGCTGGCTACCAGTTTTTCGAAATCAGGTCGTAACCATGGATACCATCTCATTCGCCCTGCTCCTTAACCCAGTGAGTCACGGTGGTGCGAATCGCGTCCATGACATCTTCCAGCGATTGTGTTGCATCAATAGTGTGAATGCTTTTATCTTGTGCAGCCAGTTCCAGGTAGCGAGCGCGGGTGCGATTAAAGAAATCAAAAGACTCTTGCTCAATGCGATCCAGCTCGCCGCGCGCACGCGCGCGCTTAAGGCCGACTTCTGGAGTAACATCGAGATAGAGCGTTAAATCAGGGCGAAAATCCCCAAGAACGGCATCACGCAACGTTGCCAGCATATGCTGGTCAATACCACGACCACCGCCCTGATACGCCTGAGTGGAGAGATCGTGGCGATCACCAATCACCCATGTGCCGTTTGCCAGTGCCGGTTTGATGACGGTTTCTACCAGTTGTACACGCGCGGCATAAAACATCAGCACTTCGGCTTTATCGGTAATGACTTCATCGCCTACCGATTTGATATCCAGCACCAGGCTTCTTAACTTTTCGGCAAGTTGCGTACCGCCGGGTTCCCGAGTGAAAACCATGTCGCGGATACCCAGTTGCTCAAGCGTCTCAACCACCACGTTGCGTGCGGTGGTTTTGCCTGCGCCTTCCAGCCCTTCAATGACGATATACTTACTGCGCATTTTTTTCCTTAAGCACTTTCAGATAATCCTGCACAGACTTGTTATGACTGGCAAGATTGGTATTAAACGTGTGACCACCTTTACCATCGGCCACAAAATAGAGATACGGCGTTTTCGCCGGATGCGCAGCAGCCTTCAGCGAATCTGCCCCCGGCGTAGCAATCGCGCCTGGCGGCAGACCAGTTATGGTGTAGGTGTTATACGCTGTCGGCGTTTCCAGATCTGCACGAGAAAGTTTGCCATTATAACGCTCTCCCATCCCGTAAATCACCGTCGGGTCGGTCTGCAGGCGCATACCAATGCGTAAGCGGTTGATAAATACCGAGGCAACCTGATCGCGTTCACTGGCAACGGCGGTTTCTTTTTCGATAATTGATGCCATCGTCACCAGCTGGTTTTTATCTTTATAAGGTAGACCGTCCGCACGCCCTTCCCAGGCGCTATCGACCGCTTTCACCATTTTCTTGTGCGCTCGCTTGAGTAACGCGACATCGGAGGTATTGGCGGTATACATCCAGGTGTCTGGCCAGAACCAACCTTCAATCCACTCCGGGTTTTCCAGTTCAAGTGCCTGCGCTACGGTGGCGTACTTATCGTCGCTCAGCGTATGCTTGATATACGGGGCCTCACGCAATTGCTTGAGGTAATCGCTCAGACGCATCCCCTCCACCAGGCGTAGTGGAAACTGTGCTTCTTTACCGCTTTCCAGCAATTTCAGCATCTCACGCACGGTCATCTGCGGTGTAAAGCGGTAAGTCCCGGCTTTGAAATGAGAAAGATCCGGCTCGATACGCAGCAGCCATTGAAATACCCGTGGGCGATTGATGATCTTATCGGCATAAAGCTGTTCACCGAGCGCCAGACGTCCGGTCCCTGGTTTCAGAGTAAATATCGTCTCTTCTTTAATAAGTAATTTGCTGTCGGCGAGGTGGCGAACCTTCCAGACGCCCACACCAGCGGCGATACCCAGTACCACCAGCAATAACAAAACAATCAATAACACTTTTTTCATGACTAATTCGGGTGCTCACAAAGTGGGGCTAAATATTCATATAGCGTTGTTGACGAAAAGGAGGCCTCGCCACAGGCACGCACGGGAATCACTGGCATCAACGCATTACAAACTACCATCTCATCTGCCTGCATCACCTCCTCCAGCGAGGCTTGTACTTCGACAAGCTGATAAGAGGATTGTGCCAGTAAACGGATACAGAATTGTCGCATAATGCCGTTAACACCTGCCTGATCCAGTCGCGGCGTATAAACTACGTTGCTCTTGCGCCATAACAAATTAGCCGCACAGCATTCCGTAACCCACCCTTCGCTGTCAAGAACCAGCGCCTCATCGGCGTTTGTCTGCTCAAGATGAGAGCGAATTAGCACTTGCTCAAGCCGATTAAGATGTTTAATACCTGCGAGATAAGGATTGCGTCCAAGGCGTACTGGACTTAGCGCCAGAGTAATGCCCTCTTTGCGTAAGCGGTCATAATGTGCAGGGTAAGCCGCAACGGAGAGAATGCGCGTTGCCGGACCGCTGTTCAATGTGCTGTATCCTCGCCCACCACTGCCGCGACTGATCACCACTTTCAGCACACCGTTCTGCTGTGCTGCTGCCAGCGTTTTCATCTCTTGCTCAAGCTGCGGCCAGAAATCACAGGCGATCATTAACCGCTGAGTGGCTTCCTGTAGTCGCTGTATATGCGCGGATAACAAACTGACTTCACCGTCGATAATTCTGGCTGTGGTGAAACAACCATCGCCAAATTGCGTTGCCCGATCGCTTGCTGCCAGCGAATCCTGTTTATGACCGTTAATTAAGAACATACCGGCTCCTTATCAGAGGATTGTTAGTGTGGCAGCATGTTCACTGCGGAACAAGTCTGAATAAAACCTAAGAAAAAAGGCCCGCAAGCGGACCTTTTATACAGGTGGGAAATAGCAACTTAGATCTTTTTAAAGATCAAAGAACCATTAGTGCCACCGAAGCCGAAGGAGTTACACAGGGTATACTCCATTCCGCTGACCTGACGTGCTTCATGCGGTACGAAATCCAGATCGCAACCTTCATCCGGGTTATCCAGGTTGATGGTCGGCGGAACAGCCTGATCGCGCAGCGCCAGGATGGAGTAGATAGACTCTACCGCACCCGCCGCACCTAACAGGTGACCGGTCATGGATTTCGTGGAACTTACCAGCACACGGCTTGCAGCTTCACCGAAGATGGTTTTCACTGCCTGCGCTTCGGCTTTATCGCCAGCAGGCGTTGAAGTACCGTGCGCGTTAACGTAGCCAATCTGGCTCGCTTCAATACCTGCATCACGCAGAGCATTTGCCATTGCCAGAGCTGCGCCTGCGCCATTTTCCGGCGGCGACGTCATATGATAGGCATCGCTGCTCATACCAAAGCCGACGAGTTCAGCGTAAATTTTCGCACCGCGTTTTTTCGCGTGTTCGTACTCTTCGAGCACCAGCATACCGGCACCATCGCCCAGTACGAAACCATCACGCTCTTTATCCCACGGGCGGCTAGCCGCTTGCGGGTTATCATTGCGGGTAGATAATGCACGTGCCGCGCCGAAACCGCCAACGCCCAGCGGCGTACTGGCTTTCTCTGCGCCACCTGCAACCATCACGTCAGCATCGCCATACGCGATAATACGCGCAGCATGACCAATGTTGTGCACGCCGGAAGTACAGGCGGTCGCGATAGAGATGCTTGGGCCACGCAGGCCATACATGATAGTCAGGTGACCTGCCACCATGTTCACAATCGTTGACGGAACGAAGAATGGGCTGATCTTACGTGGACCACCGTTCATCAAAGATGTGTGGTTTTCTTCGATCAGTCCGAGGCCGCCAATCCCGGAGCCAATTGCGGCACCAATGCGGGTTGCGTTCTCTTCCGTTATTTCAAGGCCAGAATCCTGCATGGCCTGAACGCCAGCGACAATTCCATATTGAATGAAGGCATCCATCTTGCGCTGTTCTTTGCGCGAGATAATGTCCTCACAGTTAAAATCCTTTACTAAGCCAGCAAATTTCGTTGCATAGGCGCTAGTATCGAAATGGTCGATTAGGCTGATGCCACTCTGACCGGCAAGCAGAGCTTTCCAGGTAGACTCTACGGTATTGCCGACAGGAGACAACATGCCCAGTCCGGTCACAACTACACGACGCTTAGACACGTTTGTCCTCCAGGGAGGGAAAAAAATGATTCTAGTGGGACAAAAAGATAAAACTCAGGCGGTCGAACGACCGCCTGGAGATGTTCACTTACGCCTGGTGGCCGTTGATGTAATCAATGGCAGCCTGAACGGTGGTGATTTTCTCAGCTTCTTCGTCCGGAATCTCAGTATCAAACTCTTCTTCCAGAGCCATTACCAGCTCAACGGTGTCAAGAGAATCCGCGCCCAGGTCTTCAACGAAAGAAGCATTGTTGGTAACTTCTTCCTGCTTAACGCCCAGCTGTTCGCCGATAATTTTCTTAACGCGTTCTTCGATAGTGCTCATACTCTTAAATTTCCTATCAAAACTCGCTTTCGCGATGGTTTTCGTAGTGTATAAAATGTTGAAAAATTTGCAACTAAATCCCGGCAGGTCTTACCACGATTTTACGTTATTTTGAGGCCATACCCCCCAACAACGCAAATCATTTTGCACTAATTATTACTCATAACCACGCAGACTGCGCGCAACATGAGCATTTTGTGCAAATCGCGGTCAGACCATGTACATCCCGCCGTTCACATGCAAAGTTTCACCCGTGATGTAAGCTGCTTCGTCGGATGCCAGGAATGCAACCGCGTTGGCGATTTCCTGTGCGCCGCCGAGGCGACCCGCAGGAACCTGCGCCAGGATACCCGCACGCTGGTCATCGCTCAGCGCACGTGTCATGTCCGTTTCAATAAAGCCCGGAGCAACAACGTTTACAGTAATACCACGTGACGCAACTTCGCGCGCCAAGGATTTACTGAAGCCGATCAAGCCCGCTTTCGCCGCAGCGTAGTTGGCCTGACCGCCATTTCCCATGGTACCAACCACAGAACCGATAGTGATAATACGACCATGACGCTTTTTCATCATAGCGCGCATTACCGCTTTTGACAGACGGAAAACAGATGAAAGGTTGGTTTCGATAATATCGTTCCACTCATCATCTTTCATTCGCATTAACAGGTTATCACGAGTGATACCGGCATTATTGACCAGGATATCGACTTCACCAAATTCTGCGCGAATTTTTTCCAGAACAGATTCGATAGATGCCGGGTCGGTCACATTCAACATCAGACCTTTACCGTTATCACCTAAATAATCGCTGATCGCCTGAGCGCCGCTTTCACTGGTCGCAGTACCGATAACTTTCGCGCCACGAGCTGCGAGCGTTTCCGCAATTGCGCGACCAATCCCACGGCTTGCACCGGTTACCAGTGCGATTTTTCCTTCAAAATTCATGTTTTTCCTCTTTTAAAGCTCGAGCGCCGCTGCCATCGCTGAAGGTTCGTTCAGCGCCGAGGCGGTCAGGGTGTCGACAATGCGTTTTGTCAGGCCAGTAAGCACTTTGCCTGGTCCCACTTCATAAAGATGTTCAACGCCTTGCGCTGCCATGTATTCAACAGATTTCGTCCATTGAACCGGATTATACAGCTGACGTACCAGCGCATCACGGATAGCATCGCCATTAGTTTCGCATTTCACATCAACGTTATTCACAACCGGGACGGTTGGGGTATTGAAGGTGATTTTCGCCAATTCAACAGCCAGTTTATCGGCAGCCGGTTTCATCAGCGCACAGTGAGACGGTACGCTCACTGGCAACGGCAACGCACGTTTTGCGCCCGCAGCTTTACAGGCAGCACCTGCACGCTCAACCGCTTCTTTATGACCGGCAATAACGACCTGCCCCGGAGAGTTAAAGTTTACCGGAGAAACCACCTGACCTTCTGCAGCTTCTTCGCAAGCTTTAGCAATAGACGCATCATCAAGACCGATGATTGCCGCCATTGCGCCTGTCCCTTCCGGTACAGCTTCCTGCATGAACTTGCCGCGCATCTCAACCAGACGCACTGCATCAGCAAAATCAATCACACCAGCGCAAACCAGCGCGGAGTATTCACCCAGGCTGTGACCGGCCATCATCGCCGGTGTTTTACCGCCCTGCTGCTGCCACACACGGTACAACGCAACAGATGCAGTCAACAGCGCAGGCTGGGTTTGCCAGGTTTTATTCAGTTCTTCGGCAGGCCCCTGCTGGGTCAGCGCCCACAGGTCGTAGCCCAGCGCCGCAGAGGCTTCAGCAAACGTTTCTTCGACAATGGGATAGCTCGCCGCCATATCAGCCAGCATTCCAACGGTTTGAGAGCCCTGTCCAGGGAACACAAATGCAAATTGCGTCATCTTTAAATCCTTATCCTAGAAACGAACCAGCGCGGAGCCCCAGGTGAACCCACCGCCAAAGGCTTCAAGCAGAACCAGCTGTCCAGGCTTAATACGCCCGTCGCGTACAGCTTCATCAAGTGCACAAGGCACAGAAGCGGCAGAGGTATTACCGTGTCGATCCAGCGTCACGACGACATTGTCCATCGACATGCCGAGTTTTTTCGCCGTCGCGCTGATAATACGCAAGTTCGCCTGATGCGGAACCAGCCAGTCCAGTTGGGAACGATCAAGGTTATTTGCCGCCAGCGTCTCATCAACGATGTGCGCCAACTCAGTTACCGCAACCTTGAAGACTTCGTTGCCCGCCATGGTCAGATGAATTGAATTTTCTGGATTCACACGGTCGGCGTTAGGCAATGTCAGCAATTCACCATAACTGCCATCGGCATGAAGATGCGTGGAGATAATTCCAGGCTCTTCAGAGGCAGCAAGCACCGCAGCGCCCGCGCCGTCGCCAAAAATGATAATGGTCCCGCGATCTGTTGGATCGCAGGTGCGCGCCAGTACATCGGAACCGACGACCAGAGCATACTTCACCGCACCAGATTTCACATATTGATCGGCTACGCTCAGCGCGTAGGTGAAACCTGCACAGGCTGCAGCAACGTCAAACGCCGGGCAACCTTTGATGCCCAACATGCTTTGAATCTGACATGCTGCGCTCGGGAAGGCGTGCGTGGCAGAAGTTGTTGCCACAACGATCAGGCCAATCTGGTCTTTATCAATGCCCGCCATTTCAATTGCACGCGTCGCCGCTTCGAAGCCCATGGTAGAAACGGTTTCGTTTGGCGCGGCAATGTGGCGTTCGCGGATGCCAGTACGAGTGACAATCCACTCGTCAGAGGTATCCACCATTTTTTCCAGATCGGCGTTTGTCCGCACTTGTTCGGGCAGATAGCTGCCAGTACCAATAATCTTCGTATACATGTACGCTCAGTCACTTTTCGGTTATATACCGTCACTTGCAAACTGCGAGTTCGCTGGCAGCGTCCTGCTACCGCAGAGATCCGCTTTTGCCACCGTCCAACAGCTCAAAACCAGCTGGGTATACAGATTCCAGGCGAGCGGCAATTCGCTGAGGAACTTGTCGCTGCACCGCCTGCACTGCCTGTTCAATCGCGACCGCAAAAGCTCGCTGATTGGCTGCACCATGACTTTTTATCACCGTGCCGCGCAATCCTAACAGACAGGCGCCGTTATACTGGTCGGGGTTGAGGTGACTGAATCGCCTCGTCAGGCTCTTTTGTAGCCAACGCTTTAATAACAGTAGCCACCACGACCGTTTTTTCCCTTCTCCCTGAGATTTCAGCAGAGAAAGGAACATCCTGACAACACCTTCCATCGTCTTTAATGTGACATTTCCTGTAAAGCCGTCACAGACCAACACATCTGTCTTGCCAGTTAATAACTCATTGGCTTCAAGATAGCCGATATAATTGATAGAAGGGATTGTTTTAAGCACCGCTGAGGCATCCCGAATACTGTCGAGACCCTTTACTTCTTCTTCACCAATATTGAGCAACGCCACGCGAGGGTTAGGGATTTCCACCACCTCTTCAGCCAAAACTGAGCCCATAATGGCAAATTGCACCAACATTGTGCTGTCACAATCGACGTTGGCTCCTAAATCGAGAACCACCGTTTTGCCCTTTTGTTGATGCGGTAACACCGTCACCAACGCCGGGCGCTCAATCCCCTCCAGGGGCTTGAGTAATAATTTAGCCAGCCCCATCAGCGCCCCGGTATTGCCAGCACTAACACAGGCTTGCGCTCGACCCTCTTTCACCAGCTCCAGCGCCACGCGCATTGAGCTACCGCGACTGGCGCGGATAGCCTGCGAAGGCCGGGCATCACTGGCGATAACTGACTGCGCAGGAATAATCTGCAAACGCGAACGTTGTTCAAAATCAGCTTTAGCAAGTAATGGCGTGATGGCGTCGGGGTTACCGACTAAAAGAAGAGTGAGTTGCGAATTAGAGTTCAGTGCCTGCAAAGCTGCAGGCACTGTCACAGAAGGGCCAAAATCGCCCCCCATGACATCTAACGCCAGGGTTAGACGTGTCAAGGTATCGTCGCCGCCCGGTTTGGTCTTTCCCCAGTTGCCTGGGGAAAATCCTCACTAAGCTTCATCACGCAGATGCGTGATTACTTAGCGATGACCTTGCGGCCACGGTAGTAACCGTCGGCAGTGATGTGGTGACGCAGGTGTTTTTCACCAGAAGTTTTGTCTACAGACAGGCTGGTGACTGCGGTCAGCGCGTCATGGGAACGACGCATGCCACGTTTGGAACGGGTTGGTTTATTCTGTTGTACGGCCATGGACCTTACTCCTCAATTACGGTTTATCCCCGATCCAACGGGGAGCACCAATTACTTACGCTTTAAGCTGGCTAATACGGCAAATGGGTTTGGCTTTTGCGCTTCTTCAGGCAGTTCACCAAAGACCATGTCCGCTTCGGACACTTCACAGTGTTCAGAATCATGCACCGGAACTACCGGCAAGGCGAGGATGATTTCATCTTCAACCATTGCAAGCAGATCGATTTCACCGAATTCGTTAACCTCAATCGGTTCATACGCTTCCGGCAGTGCTTCAGCCTGTTCGTCTGAACGCACAGGACTAAAACAATACGTTGTGTAGACCTGATGAGTAAACGGCTTCCCGCAACGCTGACACTCGAGCGTTACCGTCACCTTCGCATCGCCGTTTAACACTGCGAGACGTTGGTTATCGATAGCGAACGACATGGAGCATTCCACATCACTGTCCACACTGACTACGGATTCGGCGACGCGCTCAACCTGATCAGGAGTATAGATACCCTGGTAATCAAGGCGTTTTTGAGCCGTACGAACCGGATCGAGAGTCAGGGGTAATTTTACCTTTTGCATAGGGCGCGCATATTAACTTTGTAACGTCATAGAGTCAAAGAAAAAGGCAGCCTGTGGTTGCCTTTTGCCAATAATTCGCACACATTGCGGGTTACTGCTTTATTTTCGTTCAGTGCTGATAACGAACATCAACCTGCAAAACGAAGCGCATAGTTTAAAATGGCTATCATCAATACGCTATATCTGATGGAAAAAAATATGTCTAAACTTATTTTAGCCTCCACTTCGCCCTGGCGCCGCGCCTTACTTGAAAAACTACAAATCTCTTTCGAATGTGCCGCTCCGGAGGTCGACGAAACCCCGCATAGCGATGAATCGCCGCGCCAGCTGGTGCTCCGGCTGGCGCAAGAAAAAGCGCAATCCTTAGCATCACGTTATCCCTCTCATTTAATTATCGGTTCAGACCAGGTGTGTGTTCTTGATGGCGAAATCACCGGTAAACCGTTAACGGAAGAAAATGCGCGTCTGCAATTACGCAAAGCCAGCGGCAATATTGTCACCTTCTATACTGGGCTGGCGCTGTTTAATTCGGCGAGCGGGCATCTGCAAACGGAAGTGGAACCTTTTGACGTTCATTTCCGCCACTTAAGCGAGGCGGAGATTGATAATTACGTGCGTAAAGAACATCCCCTGCACTGCGCTGGCAGTTTTAAGAGTGAAGGGTTTGGCATTACGCTATTCGAACGTTTAGAAGGACGTGACCCTAACACGCTGGTTGGTTTACCGCTCATCGCGCTCTGTCAGATGTTACGTCGGGAAGGGAAAAACCCGCTGATGGGGTAGTTTTGTCTGCCGGATAAAGCATTTACGCCGCATCCGGCAATCGGTTCTGGCAGCCTGACGCGACGTAAACACCTTATCAGGTCTACCACCCATTATATCTGGCTTATATGTTTGTATTAACGCGCATTACGCAGTTTCTGCAAACAACGCTTCAGACCATCATCCATCGGCGCTTCGATACGCATCACCTCACCCGTTCCCGGATGGGTAAACTTCAACGCTGCCGCGTGCAGGAACAAACGCTTCAGCCCCGTTCCGGTCTCAGTGAGCTGTTGATCAAACTCACGATCGCCGTAACGATCATCAAACGCAATCGGATGACCAGCGTATTGAGTATGCACACGGATCTGGTGTGTACGTCCGGTAACCGGACTGCAACGAACCAGCGTGGCAAACGCATAGCGTTCTTCCACTTTGAAGCGTGTTTCTGACGGTTTACCTTCCTGGCTCACACGCACAATACGTTCGCCGCTTTGCAGAATATTCTTCAGCAGCGGAGCCTGGACACTCTTCACGTGTGACTGCCACTGACCGCGCACCAGCGCCAGATAATCTTTTTGCATCCCTTTTTCACGTAATTGCTCATGCAGAGAACGTAACGCCGAACGTTTTTTCGCTACCAGCAATACACCTGAAGTGTCCCGGTCGAGTCGATGCACCAGTTCAAGGAACCGCGCTTCCGGGCGCAACGCCCTCAGCCCTTCAATAACGCCGAAACTCAAACCACTGCCGCCATGCACCGCCGTACCTGAGGGTTTATTGAGCACCAGGATATGATCATCTTCATATAAGATGACGTCCGCCAGCGCCGCCACTTTTTGCAGATGCGGCGAAACAGCCTCTTCTTCCCGTTCGGCAACGCGAACCGGTGGAATACGCACTTCATCACCAGCTTCGAGTTTATATTCAGGCTTAATACGTTTTTTGTTCACCCGCACTTCGCCTTTACGCAAAATACGGTAAATCATACTTTTTGGTACGCCTTTCAATTGGGTGCGCAAAAAGTTGTCGATACGTTGCCCCGCTTCATCAGCGGTAATAGCAACGATTTTTACGGATGGAGTCTCTGTTTTCATGGTGGGCGATTCTAAATAGCCAACAGGATTCGCGCCACTCATTTTTCTATGCTTATATTTAGTTCTGCACCTTATTACTTCCCAGTGCAATCACTTAATTGATGGTTATTAAACCAATCGCCAGCAAGAAGTGAAAAAACTGTGAGTAAGTGGGTGATAAATGGTAAAAGTCATCTTGCTATAACAAGGCTTGCAGTGGAATAATGAGAACGTTTCCGTGTCCAACCTTGTTAAAACAAGAAATTTTACGGAATACCCCATTTTGCCCGACCGATCATCAACGCAGCAATGGCGTAAGACGTATTGATCTTTCAGGCAGTTAGCGGGCTGCGGGTTGCAGTCCTTACCGGTAGATGGAAATATTTCTGGAGAGTAATACCCAGTCTGTTTCTCTGATAATTGCGCTGTTTTTCCGCATGAAAAACGGGCAACCGACACTCTGCGCCTCTTTGAGCTGACGATAACCGTGAGGTTGGCGACGCGACTAGACACGAGGCCATCGGTTCACACCCGGAAAGGCGTTACTTTGCCCGCAGCTTAGTCGTCAATGTAAGAATAATGAGTAAGTTACGATGAAAAGAATGTTAATCAACGCAACTCAGCAGGAAGAGTTGCGCGTTGCCCTTGTAGATGGGCAGCGTCTGTATGATCTGGATATCGAAAGTCCAGGGCATGAACAGAAAAAGGCGAACATCTACAAAGGTAAAATCACCCGCATTGAACCGAGTCTGGAAGCTGCTTTTGTTGATTACGGCGCTGAACGTCATGGTTTCCTCCCACTAAAAGAAATTGCCCGCGAATATTTCCCTGCTAACTACAGTGCTCATGGTCGTCCCAACATTAAAGATGTGTTGCGTGAAGGTCAGGAAGTCATTGTTCAGATCGATAAAGAAGAGCGCGGCAACAAAGGCGCGGCATTAACCACCTTTATCAGTCTGGCGGGTAGCTATCTGGTTCTGATGCCGAACAACCCGCGCGCGGGTGGCATTTCTCGCCGTATTGAAGGCGACGACCGTACCGAATTAAAAGAAGCACTGGCGAGCCTCGAACTGCCTGAAGGCATGGGGCTTATCGTGCGCACCGCAGGCGTCGGCAAATCTGCTGAGGCGCTGCAATGGGATTTAAGCTTCCGTCTGAAACACTGGGAAGCAATCAAAAAAGCCGCTGAAAGTCGCCCTGCTCCGTTCCTGATCCATCAGGAGAGCAATGTTATCGTTCGCGCATTCCGCGATTACTTACGCCAGGACATCGGCGAAATCCTTATCGATAACCCGAAAGTACTCGAACTGGCGCGTCAGCATATCGCTGCATTAGGTCGCCCGGATTTCAGCAGCAAAATCAAACTGTACACGGGTGAAATTCCACTGTTCAGCCACTACCAGATCGAATCGCAGATCGAGTCCGCTTTCCAGCGTGAAGTCCGTCTGCCGTCTGGTGGCTCCATTGTTATCGACAGCACCGAAGCGTTAACCGCCATCGACATCAACTCCGCTCGTGCAACTCGCGGCGGCGATATCGAAGAAACCGCGTTTAACACCAACCTGGAAGCTGCCGATGAAATTGCTCGTCAGCTACGCCTGCGTGACCTCGGCGGTCTGATTGTTATCGACTTCATCGACATGACGCCAGTACGCCACCAGCGTGCAGTAGAAAACCGTCTGCGTGAAGCAGTACGTCAGGATCGTGCGCGTATTCAAATCAGTCATATCTCTCGCTTTGGCCTGCTGGAGATGTCCCGTCAGCGCCTGAGCCCGTCGCTGGGTGAATCCAGCCATCACGTCTGCCCGCGTTGCTCTGGTACTGGCACCGTGCGTGATAATGAATCCCTGTCGCTCTCTATTCTGCGTCTGATTGAAGAAGAAGCCCTAAAAGAGAACACTCAGGAAGTCCACGCTATTGTTCCTGTCCCTATTGCCTCTTACCTGCTGAACGAAAAACGTTCTGCGGTAAATGCAATTGAAACCCGTCAGGACGGCGTGCGCTGTGTGATTGTACCAAACGATCAGATGGAAACTCCGCACTACCACGTACTGCGCGTGCGTAAAGGGGAAGAGACGCCGACCTTAAGCTACATGCTGCCGAAGCTGCATGAAGAAGCAATGGCGCTGCCGTCAGAAGAAGAGTTTGCGGAGCGTAAACGTCCGGAACAACCTGCACTGGCAACTTTTGCCATGCCGGATGTGCCACCTGCTCCAGCCCCGGCTGAACCTGTAGCACCTGCAGCAGCTCCGGCGCCTAAAGCAGCGCCGACTACGCCTGCGGCTCCTGCCCAACCAGGCCTGTTAAGCCGTCTATTCAGCGCCCTGAAATCGCTGTTCAGCGGTGGTGAAGAAACCAAACCAACCGAGCAGCCTGCACCGAAAGCAGAAGCGAAACCGGAACGTCAACAGGATCGCCGTAAGCCTCGTCAGAATAATCGCCGTGACCGTAATGAACGCCGCGACACCCGTAGCGAACGTACAGAGGGTAGCGATAATCGCGAAGAGAACCGTCGTAATCGTCGCCAGGCGCAACAGCAGACTGCCGAAACTCGAGAGAGCCGTCAGCAGACTGATGTAACAGAAAAAGCGCGTACCACCGACGAGCAACAAGCACCGCGTCGTGAGCGTAGTCGTCGCCGCAACGATGATAAACGTCAGGTACAACAAGAAGCGAAGGCACTGAATGTTGAAGAGCAATCTGTTCAGGAAACCGAACAGGAGGAGCGTGTACGTCCGGTTCAGCCGCGTCGTAAACAGCGCCAGCTAAATCAGAAAGTGCGTTACGAGCAAAGCGTTGCGGAAGAAGTAGTAGCCGCACCGGTGGTTGAAGAAACCGTCGCCGCCGAACCTGTTATGCCGGAAGCGCCTGCCCAGCGTACTGAACTGGTGAAAGTACCATTGCCAGTCGTTGCACAAACTGCGCCGGAACAACAACAAGAAGAGAACAATGCCGATAACCGTGACAACGGTGGTATGCCGCGTCGTTCTCGCCGCTCGCCGCGCCACCTGCGCGTGAGTGGTCAGCGTCGTCGCCGCTATCGTGATGAGCGTTATCCGGTTCAGTCACCAATGCCATTAACCGTAGCGTGTGCGTCTCCTGAACTGGCCTCTGGCAAAGTCTGGATTCGCTATCCGGTAGTACGTCCGCAAGATGTACAGGTTGAAGAGCAACGCGAACAGGAAGAAGTACAGATGCAGCCGATGGTGACTGAAGTTCCTGTCGCCGCCGCCGTCGAACCCGTCGTTACTGCGCCGGTTATTGAAGAAGTGACCGAAACCGTAGAAGCACCAGTTCAGGTTGCGCAAGCGCAACCGGAAGTGGTTGAAACGACGCATCCTGAAGTGATTGCCGCAGCGGTAACTGAACAGCCACAGGTGATTGCCGAGGCTGATGTTGCTGTAGCACAGGACGTTGCAGAACATGCGGAGCCAGTGGTTGAACCACAGGAAGAGACGGCAGATATTGAAGAAGTGGCTGAAACTGCCGAGGTTGTGGTTGCCGAACCTGAAGTTGTCGCTCAACCTGCCGCACCTGTGGTCGCTGAAGTCGCAGCAGAAGTTGAAACGGTAGCCGCTGTTGAACCTGAGGTCGCAGCTGAGCATAACCACGCTACCGCGCCGATGACACGCGCTCCGGCTCCGGAATATGTTCCGGAAGCACCGCGTCACAGTGACTGGCAGCGCCCTACTTTTGCCTTCGAAGGTAAAGGTGCCGCAGGTGGTCATACGGCAACGCATCATGCCTCTGCCGCTCCTGCGCGTCCGCAACCTGTTGAGTAATCATTAGCTCAAAGTAATCAAGCCCTGGCAATCGCTGGGGCTTTTTATTTCATCTTTGAATCAACAGATTCAAATTCATCAAATGGCATTCTTGCTAGCCAACTACTCAAATCAGGCAAAAAAATGCCCGCCCCGGCGATCCCAGAGCAGGCAGACAAAACATACCCAGTTTCATGATATGTTTGAAAAAGTGCTTATTTGTTGAGCTGGAAAAGTGATAACCCCTGCATATCAGTAAACGCTTTGTACGAGGCCTGCAACGCCGTTTGCTGCATGATGTAAGATGAAATAGTCGCGTTCCAGTCCACATCAACCAAATCACTCATCTGCTGCGTTTGGCCTAAAGCGCGATCGCTACCTAAAGAATCAAGCGACTCCAGCTCGTTCAGCTGTGTGCCTAATTCCGCGCGTACGGTGAGCACATTATTCAGCGAGTTTTTCAGGCCACGGTTGGTTTTATCTAACGCCGCAGCGGAGGTTTCTTTATCCGCTTCACTATCCGCAATCGGTGTTTTAAGCGCCGCAATGGCGCTATCCAGCATGGCAAAAAGATTGGTTTCAGAATCGCTACCGTCTGGTTCCGCTACAGCATTACTGGTAATGCTATTAAAAATTTTGTCGCCGGTATGCCCTATCACCATCGAACGCGAAGCATCGACCTGTTGCTTAATACTTTCTGTTCCGCCGACATATTTACCTTTCTCTTCGCTAAACGGCGCGGTTTCTGTTTTATAACCCGCAAAAATGTAGCGCCCGTTACCGTCAGTAGTATTCGCCAGATTCAACAACTGGTCACGTAGCCCCTGAATATCCGTTGCCAGCGATGCCCGGTCATCGTCACTCAAGGTGCCGTTGCTGGCATAGACAATTTTCTCCTGAGCATTCTGGATAGCAGTGGTCACCTGGCTAAGCACACTCTCTTCCAGTGACACTTTTTGAGTGGCAAAAGTACGCGCCAGCGTGTACTGGCTGTTTTGCGCCTGCGCTTGTGAGAGCACTACGGCTTGTGATGCAGCAATGGGATCATCTGAAGGGTTAACGACTCGCTTACCCGTCGACATCTGTTCGCCATACTTCATCCATTCAGCCTGAGAACTGGTGATACCGCGCATATTCTGCTGGTACATCATTTGAGTACTGAAACGCATTTTTTCTCTCCCTTAGCGAATGTTAATCAGCGCATCAAAAATGGCGTTCGCCGTCTGCAAAACCTGCGCATTCGCCAGGTAATACTGTTGAAAACGTTGCAGGTTGCCGTACTCTTCGTCGAGGTTGACGCCGGAAATAGATTGCTGCTGATTAGAAAGCTGCGTCACCACATTACCCTGCGTAGTACTGCTGGTTTTCAAGGTAGCGGTTTTATTACCGATGTCGCTGACCAACGAGGCATAGGCGTCGTTAAAGGATTTCGCCCCGCCCACCGTTTTACTGTTGCTTTGCAAATCCAGCAGCGCCTGACCATTGCGGTTGTCGCTCTCACCAGCCGTTTTATCACTCGCCATGGCGATTTCTGCTTCATCGGTGATTAAAACATCCATGTTGACGATGGCATCGCTTACCGGTTTCAGCGTAAAGCTGTCGTTAGCGTCTGGTGTGCCAGTAAACGTCAACTCCAGACCATCAAACGTGACTTTACCGTCAGCATCAGGCGTCACCGTAAAAGTGGTATTGCTGGCAAGGCGGGTGACCTGCCACTGATCGTTGCTAAAGGAGATTTTGTAATCTGTCGCCAGCACGGCGGAGCCATCGGTCACGGTGGCGCTAATCGCGCTGTTACCCTGGTTTTTAGTATTCTCCAGTACAGCCGGCTTCCCGACGGCAAAGAAATCCTGGCCTTCCTTACCATTGGCATCAAATCCCTTGTTATGTTGGGTATTGAAAGCCTCGGCAAATGCCAGCGCCAGTTGCCCGAGCGTATTGCGCGTCTGGTCAAGATCCTGAGAACGGAATGTCAGAATGCCGCCCAGCGACCCGGTATTCAGTAACTTCTCCGGGATCTCAATATTGCCTGCTGTCCCATCAACATAAGCGACAGTGGTACGAGAAGGATCGGCGCTGGACGGTACTGCCGCAAGCTGGCGCGCCGTGCTACCTTGTACCAGCGAGTAACCATTGGCCATCGTGATGTTATAAGTGCCGCCATCCTGAACGCTGACTTCTACACCAACAATCTGGTTTAATTCACTAACCAGTTGATCGCGTTGATCCAGGAGATCGTTGGGTGACGCCCCTGCCCCTACACCTGTCAGGCGTGAGATTTGATCGTTCAGGCTGGCGATTTGTTTAGCGTAATTGTTGATCTGGTCAACACTTGCACCTATCGCGATATTGACCTGTTTGTCCTGGTCGCGCAGATACTGATCGGTGGTTTTAAACTGATTCACCAGCCCTTCTGATTTACCAATCAGCGCCTGACGTGCTGCTGGATCTTCCGCGTTGCTGACCAGCGTTTGCAGACTGGTGAAGAAGTCCTGCATCTGTGTTGCCAGCGACGTGGTGCTACCAGAGAGCATATTGTCGATTTTCGACATCTGTTCATAGCGGGAAGTCAGGCCGCTACTCTGGGTCTGCGCCGCACGTAACTGGTTGGTAATAAAGGCGTCGTACTCACGCTGCACGCCAGAAACGTAGACGCCATTGCCAACCCAGCCGCCTGCACCCAAAGTGCTATTGGCCTGCGCCATAATGGTCGTTTGACGGGTATATCCGGCAACGTTATAGCTGGAAATATTATTACTCGCCGTATTTAACGCCGCCTGAGCCGCGTTAAGTCCGCTCATGGCGTTATTGATCAAGCTGGACATGGAGGTTCCTTATAAGCTTTCAATTACAGAGCATTATCGGCAGACACCCGCCGGACTTGAGTTGTTCAGAACAGATTATCGATACTCATGTTGTAGGTTTTACTCACCTTGTCGCTTACCGATTTCATCTGTTGAATCATATTGGTGAGTTTGCGGGCATAGTGAGGATCGGTAGCATAGCCCGCGTCCTGTAATGCCTGCGCCCCCTGCTCGGCGCTTGCGGCGGTCGTCACGGCAGCGTAACGCGGATTACGCGTTAACAGTCCAACATAATCCGACAATGCTTCAAGATAAGAGCTGTAAACCCGAAACTTCGCCTTCACTTTTTTCGCTTCGCCGTTTTCATATTCGGTGGTGGTAATTTCAGTCACCGGTCCTTTCCAGTTGCCGGAGGCTTTGACGCCAAACAGGTTATAGCTTGGTTCACCATTTTCACGACGAATTTGCCGTTGACCCCAGCCTGATTCCAGCGCAGCCTGGGCGAGGATCAGATGATGTGGCACACCACTTTGCTGGCTTGCCAGTTGGGCGGGCAATGAGAGTTGGGCAAGGAATGTTTTACTGTCGCCAGGCAGCGAATCATCGTAGTTGCGTGGCACGGCTTTTTGCACCAGCTGCGTAATCGTCTGATTTTGATAACGCACCACGGTTTCGAGCGGGAATTTCATCGGTGCCGCTGGCGTCGCTTCATCTGGCAGTGGTTGTTCTGGCGTCATCTGTTTAACCATCATCTCCGCCAGTCCCAGACCTTTTCCCGCCGTCATCTGTTGGGCAATCTGCTGGTCATACATACTGGTGTAGAGGCGAGTGTGCTCGCTGCTGAACAGCCCCTCTTTCGGTAGGGCTTCACGCATACTTTTCAGCATCATCTGCACGAACATCCCTTCCACCTGGCGGGCAACCGGGCGAATATTTGCCGCAGGATCTTCGCCCGCTTTCGCTTTCAGATCGTTAAGCGATTGCGCATCCCAGGCGGCACTCGCCAGTAGTTTGCTGTCGCTAATCATCAGATGATTTCCAGTTTTGCCCGCAGACATCCCGCGCTTTGCATTGATTGCAGTATGGACATCAGATCCATCGGCGTAGCGCCCAGCGCATTGAGCGCGCGCACCACGTTATTGAGGCTGGCGCTGGAACGTACGCTTTGCAGCGAACCACCGCTCTGGCGTAAGTCGATCTGGGTTTGTGGCGTTACCACGGTCTGCCCGCCACCAAACGGTGTGTCTGGTTGGCTCACGTTAGCCTGACGATTTACCGTAACCGAGAGATTCCCCTGCGCTACCGCGCAACTGTCCAGCGTCACTTCACGGTTCATCACCACTGAACCAGTACGCGAGTTAATAATCACTTTGGCGTCCTGCGGGATGACATTAACCTGCATATTCTGGATTTCGGCAAGGAAACGCACCTGGGAACTGTTGCCACTCGGCACGCGCACCTGAATGGTTCGCGCATCTAACGCCGTAGCGTTACCGTATCCACGTGTGCGGTTGATGGTATCGGCAATTTCCTGCGCCATGGTGAAATCTTCCTCATTGAGCTGCAAATTGAGGGTATTGCCAGCGCCAAACTGGCTGGGCAATTCGCGCTCAATAATCGCACCATTAGTGATCCGTCCGCCGTTCAGTTGGTTAACCTGGACACTGCTGCCTCCCGCCGATGCGCCCGCGCCGCCAACCAGAATGTTGCCCTGCGCCAGCGCATACACCTGGCTATCAACGCCCTTAAGCGGGGTCATTAACAACGTGCCGCCACGCAAACTTTTGGCGTTCCCCATAGAGGAAACCACCACGTCAATGGTTTGCCCCTGGCGACCAAATGGCGGAAGCGACGCCGTCACCATTACCGCAGCCACGTTTTTGAGTTGCATATTGGTACCAGTCGGAACGGTAATTCCCAACTGCGAGAGCATGTTATTAAGCGTTTGAGTGGTAAACGGCGTCTGGGTCGTCTGGTCGCCTGTACCATCCAGGCCAACGACCAGGCCATAACCGATCAGCGAGTTTTGCCGTACGCCCTGAACGCTGGTGAGATCGCGAATACGGTCGGCCTGCGCCACCGTCGCAACCAGCAGAAGAATGAACGCAGAGAGAAATTTAATCACCACAGCCTCACTTACATTGGCGACAGGTTAAGGAAGAAACGCTGTAACCAGCCCATATTTTGCGCTTCGTTAATGTAGCCGTTACCCACGTACTCAATGCGCGCATCCGCCACCTGAGTAGACGGTACGGTATTGCTGCCGCTGATGGTGCGTGGATTGACCACGCCGGAGAAGCGAATAAATTCGGTGCCCTGATTAATGGCGATCTGTTTTTCGCCCACTACATGCAGGTTACCGTTGACCAGTACCTGATCGACCGTCACTGTTAATGTGCCGCTAAAGGTATTGCTGGCATTAGCACCGCCTTTGCCGTTGAAACTATTGCCGCCAGAGGCATCGACATCGGCGCGGGCGTTACCAAACAGTCCCTGCAAATAGCGTGGCACGGTATCAAAACCGAAGCTGGTTTTGCCATCGCGGCTGGCATTAGCGGAGGAACTCTTGCTGGCGCTGACGTTCTCCTGCAACACAATGGTCAGCGTGTCACCAATATTGCGCGGCCGGCGATCTTCAAACAGCGGTTGATAGCCATAGTTGATCGGCTGGGCAGACTGAAAAATAGAACCGTTGGCAACGGGCGTCGGTCCGGGAACCGGCTGTGCACTGGTCGCCCCCTGTACCAGCGGCGTGGATGGTATCCAGGCACAGCCGGATAGTGAAAGCACCAACAAGCTGGAAATGGCGTAAGTGTGCACAGCGTTTTTTTGCATGGCTATCATCTTCAAAAATCAGTAAACCGGTGAACCTGCCACCGGTTATGCCTTAGAGTTGCGTCAGTTTTTGCAGCATCTGATCGGTGGTGGATACCGCTTTACTGTTGATTTCGTAAGCGCGTTGCACCTGAATCATATTGACCAGTTCTTCCGCCACGTTGACGTTAGACGTTTCAACATACCCTTGATACAACAGCCCTGCACCGTTCAGGCCTGGCGTGCTTTCATTCGGCGCGCCGGAGGATTGCGTTTCGGTGTAGAGGTTTTCACCAATACTCTCCAGCCCGGTGTCGTTCATAAAGGTAGTGAGATTGAGTTGCCCAACCTGAACCGGAGCGGCCTGACCTTGCTGGGTAACGCTTACCACGCCATCACGACCAATGGTGATACTTAACGCATTCGCCGGAATGGTGATTGCTGGCTGCACCTGAAAGCCACCGGCCGTCACCAGTTGCCCGTTCTGATCCACCTGGAAAGAGCCGTCACGGGTATAGGCTGATGAACCATCCGGCAGCATGACCTGAAAAAAACCCTGCCCTTTGATGGCAACATCTTTGCTGTTATTGGTTTGCGACAGATTGCCCTGACTGTGTAAACGCTCAGTGGCGACCGGACGCACACCGGTGCCAATTTGCAACCCGGATGGTAAGGTAGTTTGTTCGGAAGACTGTGCGCCAGGCTGGCGAATAGTTTGATAAAGCAGATCTTCAAACACCGCCCGCTGGCGCTTAAAACCGTTGGTGCTGACGTTTGCCAGGTTGTTGGCAATAACGTCCATATTGGTTTGCTGGGCGTCGAGACCCGTTTTAGCGATCCATAATGAACTGATCATAAAATGTCCTGTGGTGGATTGCTGACAAGCAGAGCAAAAGCACGCGGCGGTGCGAATTTCCCCTCTCCCTAACCCTCTCCCCAAAGGGGCGAGGGAACAGTCCGCGCGCTTTTATTGCAATGTCATCAATCGTTCAATTAACTCATCGACAGCAGTTGGTTGGCACGGCCTGCGTTATCATCGACGCTGCTGATCACCTTCATCTGCATTTCAAAACGCCGCGCACTGGCAATCATGTCGCTCATTGCCGCAACGGCATTGACGTTACTGCCTTCCAGTACGCCCGACATCACGCGCAACGTCGGGTCCGTCTGCAGCACCGTGCCACGCGTTGCCTGGCTTTCCGCACTTAAACGAAAAATACCGTCATCACCACGCAGTACTTCACTGCCCGTGGCTTTCACCAGTTTCAGACGACCCACTGGCGCGACGGTATTTGCCGGATCGCCGGGATTCAGCGCCGAAATAGTGCCATCGGCGGCAATAGTGATTTCTGCCCCTTCCGGCACAGCAATTGGCCCCGCTTCGCCAATCACCGGATGCCCCTGAATAGTCAGTTGCCCGGTGGGATCAACCTGAATGCTGCCATTACGCGTATACCCTTCGCTGCCGTCAGTAGTCTGCACGGCCAGCCAGCCGTCCTGCTGTAATGCAACGTCCAGCGGGCGCGAGGTGTAATCCATCTTGCCGGGTGTCATGTCTGCACCCGGCGTTGACGCCGTTACCAACGTGCGCGTGGGCAGAGAAAGCCCTTCCACCGGCACTGCGCGCAAGGCGTTTAACTGCGCGCGAAAACCGGGCGTAGAGGCATTGGCCAGATTACTGGCGGTTACCGCCTGTTGATTCAGCGTCTGGCTGGCGGCGCCCATTGCGGTATAGATTGCGTGATCCATTGAGCTATCCCGTCAGCGATTAGCGTAAGTTAACCAGCGTGTTAAGGATCTGATCCTGGGTTTTGATGGTCTGGGCGTTAGACTGATAGTTACGCTGGGCGACAATCATATTGACCAGTTCTTTGCTGAGATCGACGTTGGACGCTTCCAGCGCGCCGTTGGTCAGACTGCCAAAATTACCCGTTCCGGCAGTGCCCAGCAGCGCCACGCCAGAAGATTGTGTCGCAGACCAGACGTTATCGCCTTCGGATGCCAGACCTTCGTTGTTAGCGAAGTTCGCCAGTACAATCTGCCCTAGCAACTGGGTTTGTTCGTTGGAATAGTTACCGACTACCGTGCCGTCATCGTTGATTTGATAGCTCACCAAATCGCCAGGTTTGTAGCCATCCTGGGTGGTTGCCACAATGTTGTTCGCGCCGGTGTTTTGCTGCATAGAATTGAGGAAACTTAACGAGAATGAGGCAGGATCTGCGCCGTTAATTGCGCCAGTGGTAATGTTCGCTGTCCCCCCCGAAGTCAATATGCCATTGGCATTAAACGCTAGCGTCGTTGCGTGGTTCGCTGTGCCTGTTGGATCACTGCTGTCCTGGGTGTAAACATCCCAGTTATTATCCCCGGTCTTCACAAAAAAGACGTTCATGTCGTGAGCATTGCCCTGACTATCGAAAACAGTCACCGAGCCTTTTTTGTTATAGCTATCCGCATTACTGGCATCGAAGGTAGTCACTGACGGAAGCGGATCACTGGAGTTCAGGTTGATCTGCATCGACGCCGTGGTGGTGGTTTTTGCCGCCATCAGGGTATTTGGAATCGAAATATTGGTCGGATTCGCCCCTTGCTGAATGGTCGGTGGCGTACCGGTTGCCGGATAGCCCGTCAATTGCAAACCTTGCATATTCACCAGGTTGCGGTTTTCATCGAGTTTGAATTGCCCGTTACGGCTGTAAAACACCGAGCCGTTGCTGTCTACCAGGCGAAAAAAACCGTTCTGGCTGATAGCAACGTCAAGACCACGTCCGGTATTGGTGGTCGTGCCATCGGTAAAATCCTGGGTGATACCGGCAACTTTTACCCCCAGTCCCACTTTAGAACCCGCGAACATATCAGCAAATGAAGCCGTGCCGGATTTAAAGCCATAGGTGGCGGAGTTGGCGATATTGTTGCCAATGACATCGAGGTTGGTGGCGGCAGCGTTTAATCCGCTTACCGCTTGAGAAAAGGCCATGACTGACTCCTGAAATGTGAAGGCTTAGATTATCTGCCGTACTTCGTCGAGCGTGGTGGTGCCGTAAGTACCAAGATCCAGCGTGTTCCCGTTGTTGCCGCGAATCACGCCCTGCACCAGAGCAAACTGCAGCGGTTGAGCCACTAACTGCGAACCACCGTTACTGGCGCTAATCGCCACGTTATAAGAACCATTTGGAGCGGTTGTGCCGTCAGTTAACGTGCCGTCCCAGGTGAAACTGTGGACGCCGGCGGTCAGTTCACCGATATCAATAGTGCGCACAACCGCGCCGTTTTTATCAGTGATAGTGGCAGTGACTTTATCTGCCGCCTGTTGCAGTTCAACACCGAACGGTGTGGTCGTGGTTACCGCGCCTTCTTCACTGCCGGTTCCGGCAAGAATGGTGGTGCCGGGGATCATCACACCATGACCAATCAGGTTACTGGCCTGTAGCGACTGACTGTTGTCTATCTGCCCGGAAATCGAACCGAGCGTTGTATTGAGTTTTTCAATCCCGCTGACCGTGCTGATTTGCGCCAGTTGCGACGTCAGCTCGTTGTTTTCCATTGGATTGGTCGGATCCTGGTTTTTCAGCTGTGCCACCAGCAAAGTCAGAAAACTGCTTTGTAAATCTGCGGCGTTGCTGCCCGTGATCGAACTACTGCTGGTAGTGCTGACGCCGGTATTTATCGGATCGGTGGTGGTTACCGCAATGGACATGGCTTTCTCCTTTATTGACCGAGCGTGAGGGTTTTCAGCATCATGCTTTTCACCGTGTTGAGCACTTCCACGTTGGCCTGATAGCTGCGCGACGCCGACATGGTGTTAACCATTTCCCCGACAACATCAACGTTTGGCATTTTCACGTAGCCCTTCGCGTCCGCCAGAGGATTACCCGGCTCATAAACCAGTTTGTCCGGAGCCTGACTTTCAATAACATCGGCAACCTTTACGCCGCCCGTTGCAGCGCCTGGCGCGGCATTCACCTGGAACACCACCTGTTTTGCCCGATACGGCTGTCCATCGGGACCGGTCACGCTATCAGCATTCGCCAGATTACTGGCCGCCACGTTCAGACGCTGGGACTGAGCAGTTAACGCCGATCCGGCGATATCAAAAATATTCAGCAGTGCCATCCGTTAATTTCCGCTCTGTAAAACGTTCATCATGCCTTTGATTTGCCCGCTCAACGCACTAAGGCTCATCTGGTATTGCAGGCTGTTATCGGCAAACTGGGTACGTTCGCGATCCATATCGACGGTATTACCGTCCAGCGAAGGCTGGTCCGGAATACGGTATTGCAGTTCTGCGGTAGGAGGCGTCAGCGCCTGCGCCGGAATGTGTTGCGTTGAGGTCATAGTCAGGGCGACCACGCTGGTTTCATCCCGTCCACGCTGCATCACTTTTTTAAGTTCGCTGGCAAAATCTATATCGCGCGCCTGATAACCAGGGGTATCGGCATTGGCGATGTTTGCCGCCAGCACTTCCTGACGCTGGGCGCGCAGATTGAGCGCCTCTTGTTGAAAACGTAAGGCGGCATCGAGCTTGTCGAGCATATCTCCTCCGCAGGTATCAAAATTCTGCCGTCAGCTTAAAGGCTTTACGCGCGCGTTATCGGCGGAATAAACGCAAAATGGGTCGCTATTTATGCCGTTGATGGTCACAGCGCGCGGGTACAATTTGGCCCGTAGAAATGGCTGGAGGCGAAAATGCTGGCAATGAAGCGTTGTATGGCGATCATCGCGATACTGTTCAGTCCGCTGAGTGCGGCTGGCGATCTCACATCACAATTGCAAACCTTTTTTGCCGCACAACTGGCAGGGTTGAGTGATGAAGTCCGGGTCTCTATTCGTACTGCGCCCCATTTACTGCCTCCGTGTGAACAGCCGTTGCTGTCGATGACCAGCAATTCTCGCCTGTGGGGCAATGTGAATGTGCTGGCGCGCTGCGGCAACGACAAACGATATTTGCAGGTTAATGTGCAGGCCACGGGAAATTATGTGGTTGCTGCGATGCCCGTTGTGCGGGGAGGAAAGCTGGAATCTGGCAGTGTCAAACTAAAGCGCGGACGGCTGGATACCTTACCGCCGCGTACTGTGCTGGATGTCAATCAACTTGTTGATGCCGTCAGCCTGCGCGATCTGGCGCCCGAACAGCCTGTACAGCTAACCATGCTGCGCCAGGCCTGGCGAGTCAAAGCCGGTCAACGCGTCAATGTGATTGCCAGCGGCGAGGGATTCAGCGCCAATGCTGAAGGTCAGGCACTGAACAATGCCGCCGTCGCGCAAAATGCTCGTGTCCGCATGGTGTCGGGTCAGGTGGTCAGTGGCGTGGTGGATGCTGATGGGAATATTCTTATAAACCTGTAAGCTATTAAAGATTGACCGACTATTGCCGATAAATAAGCAACAAATGATAAAAGCGCCCTCAATGAGGAATAAACCATGAGTATTGACCGCACTTCACCTCTGAAGCCCGTAAGCACCGTTCAGCCACGCGAAAACACTGACGCGCCGGTAGCCAATACCCGCTCGACTAAAACGACCGCAGCCACCAGCACCAGCGTCACGTTAAGCGATGCGCAGGCAAAACTGATGCAACCAGGCAGCAGTGATATCAATCTTGAACGCGTAGAAGCGTTGAGACAGGCGATTCGTAACGGCGAGCTAAAAATGGATATCGGCAAAATTGCCGACGCACTGATCAGCGAAGTACAACAAGACTTACTGAGTAAATAGGCTTATGACGCGTCTTGCAGAGATCCTCGACCAGATGTCCGCAGTGCTTAACGAGCTTAAAATGGTGATGGATCAAGAGCAACAACATCTCTCTATGGGGCAGATCAACGGCAGCCAGTTGCAATGGATTACAGAACAAAAAAGCTCACTGCTGGCAACGCTGGATTACCTTGAGCAGTTACGTCGGCAAACACTGGATACTGCAAACAGCGACGATATCGCGCAGCGTTGGCGGGAAATTACCGTGAAAACGCAGAAACTGCGCCAGTTAAATCAACATAACGGCTGGTTACTGGAAGGACAGATTGAGCGCAATCAACAGGCGCTGGAGATGCTGAAACCGCATCAGGAACCGACGCTGTACGGGGCTAACGGTCAAACCTCAACGTCCTATCGCGGCAGTAAAAAGATATCTATCTGAAGATTTTCTCCGGCCTGCAATGCAGGCCGGAACGCATTATTACACCGTCCGACGGGCAAACTCTTTAACTTTGAAGCCCAGCACCGCCAGCGCGGCAAAGTATGCCGCGATCCCCGCGACAACAACCGCCATCAAGCGTAGTAAGCGCCAGGGCATAGTGCCCAATGACCACTCTGGCATGATGTGTAACATGCCTAACAGCACGCCAGACATCACCAATACGGCTACCAACAAACGCAGCAGAAACGCAGTCCAGCCGGGCTGCGGGGTGAAGATTTTCTGCTTACGCAACTGCCAGTACAGCAACGAAGCATTCAGACAAGCCGCCAGACCAATGGAAAGCGACAATCCGGCATGTTTCAAAGGGCCGATAAACGCCAGGTTCATCAATTGCGTCAGGATCAGCGTGACGATGGCTATTTTTACCGGTGTTTTAATGTCCTGTCGGGAATAAAAGCCCGGAGCCAGCACTTTCACCACAATCAGGCCAATCAAACCCACCGAGTAAGCAATTAACGCCCGCTGGGTCATCAGCGCATCAAAGGCGGTAAATTTACCGTATTGAAACAGTGAAACGGTCAACGGCCCGGAAAGGATACCCAGCGCCACCGCGCTTGGCAGCGCCAGCAAGAAACAAAGACGCAGCCCCCAGTCCATCAAGCGGTTGTATTCATCGTGATTGCCGCTGGCAAAACTTTTCGACAGCGATGGTAGCAAAATGGTGCCAAGCGCCACGCCCAGTACGCCAGACGGGAACTCCATTAAACGGTCAGCGTAATACATCCAGGAGACTGAACCGGATGCCAAAAACGAAGCAAAAATGGTGTTGATGATCAAGGAGATCTGACTGACAGAGACGCCAAGAATCGCCGGTCCCATCTGTTTCACCACGCGCATCGCACCCGCATCGTGGAAGTTAATGCGTGGCAAAACCAACATGCCTATCTTCTTGAGGTGCGGTAGCTGATAAACCAGTTGCAGGATACCGCCCACCGTTACAGCCCACGCCAGCGCCAGCACCGGCGGATTAAAGTACGGCGCGGCAAACAGCGCAAAACCAATCATGCTGATGTTAAGTAACGTCGGGGCAAATGCCGGAATCGAAAAACGGTTCCAGGTATTGAGAATCGCCCCCACCAGCGACGCCAGGGAGATCAGCAAAATATAGGGAAAAGTAATCTGTAATAGCTGGGTAGTCAGGGCAAATTTGTCGGCAGTATCAGCAAAGCCCGGCGCGGTCACCATGATTACCCACGGCGCGGCGAGCATCCCGGCAACCGTCACAACCGCCAGCGCGAGAGTCAGCAGACCAGAAACATAAGAGACAAAGACCCGCGTGGCGTCTTCACCCTGCTTGCTTTTATATTCCGCCAGAATTGGTACAAACGCCTGGGAAAATGCCCCTTCGGCAAAGATACGGCGCAACAAGTTAGGCAGTTTAAAAGCGACAAAAAAGGCGTCGGTTGCCATCCCTGCGCCAAAGATTCTGGCGACAATTGCGTCACGTGCGAAGCCAAGCACACGCGAAAACATGGTCATCGAGCTGACGGCGGCCAGCGATTTTAATAAATTCATCGGTGTTCTAATCCAGACCCACGGGCAAAACGCCTGCAAGGCAGGCGCTGAAAGAGGCGAATAGTCTACCTGGATTATGGTGAATTGCTACCGCCAGATGTTACAGGGTTTATTCACTCATAGCGTCGCGCCAGATCTTGTCAACGATGCGCTGCGCCAGCACAGCCTGTTCACCGGCGGTTTGCGGAACTGTCTGATTTTGCACGCATTCAATGAAGTGACGTGCGCAACCAACAAATCCACGCTGTTCAAGGGTACTCTGCCAGCCTGGAATCGGTTTATGCACTACCCCCTGCCCGCGCTCCTCACGCCATTCACGCATATCCGTAATGTCGATGAGCGCACCGTCAGTCACGGCCTGCACGGCTTCACGCTGACTTCCGGCACGGCGATGCATACTGGTAGTAATCTGCAAAGAACCCGCAGAAAAATGGTGCTCGGCAAACAGCATTTCGCCAGCATCGTTAGTCAGTAACGTGCCGCCATCCAGGGAGGCTTTGCCGCCAGACAACCACAGCGCGGTATCCACCACATGCAGATAATCATCCAGCAACGTGAAATAAAGATCGTGCGGGCCGACGCTATTGCTACGATGCTTATCCATTCTTAGCGAGGCCGCCGTAGCGAGTTGCGTTTTTAACTCACAGTAGAGCGGTGCGAAACGGCGGTTAAAACCGACCATCAGGGTGAGTTTTTTCCGTGCTGCCAGTTCCACCAGCCGCTCGGCATCACGCAGATTTTCCGCTAGCGGTTTATCGACACAAACATGCACCCCCGCATTTAACAGCGCACTGACAACCTCAAAGTGGCTGGCAGTGCTTGAATGCACGAAAACTGCATCGCAACTGGCGGCGAGGCTGGATAACGAATCAGCGTAGGGAATGCGCCAGCTTTCACAAACTGGCAGAGCTTTCTCACGCGTTGGCGACCACGCGCCTTGTAACGTCCAGTCTGATGCTGCCGCCAGCACCGGTAACCACGCTTTTTGCGCGATGCCGCCTAATCCCACTACGCCGATACGTAATTTTTTCACTTTAATCTCCCAGATGGGCCAGCAATGAATCAAGACGCTGTTTCAGTTCTGACACTTCGATTTCCAGTGCTTCGACACGAGCCTGTAAATCGCCGTCAACCGCGTTCGACGGCTCCGTTAACACCGGCTGATCCTCAACCTCACCGCTGAAAAGATGCATATAGCGGCTTTCACGTTTACCCGGTTCGCGAGCCAGGCGAACCACAAAAGGACCGTCTTCACGATTAGCCAGTTGTTCCAGCGTGGACTCCACTTCCGCCATATCGCTAAATTCATACATCCGCGCCGCGCGGCTGCGCAATTCGCCTGGCGTCTGGGCACCGCGTAACAGCAAAGTGGTTATCAACGCCACTTCTGCGGCGCTCAGTTTTAGATCGCCAAATTCTGAATTACAAAAGCGTTGCTCATATTTGGTGACCCGATTACCAAAACCGCTCACCGTGCGTAAATAATGACGTTTGACCAGATTATCCAGCTGCTCCTGCACCTCGGATTCACTCAGATTCATTACCGGTTCACGGTTCGTTTTCTGATTACAGGCCGTTACTACACCATTTACAGAAAGCGGATATTGCTCCGGCGTTGTCACCTGTTTTTCCAGCAAGCAGCCAATCACGCGGGCTTCCAGTGCAGTAAGTTGATATTTCATGAGATTCTCCTTAGCGGCCGGGCGTCCAGTCTGGGGTGGTTAATGCCGTCAGTACGTGATCGCGCCATTGTCCATCAATCAACAGATAGTCTTTCGCATAGCCTTCTTTTTCAAAACCCAGTCGCGCCAGTAAATCACCGCTGCGTTTATTGTGCGGCATATAGTTGGCCATAATGCGATGAATATGTTGGGTGCGCTGCATATAACGAATGGCGGCGGTCAGGGCTTCAAACATTAGCCCTTTGCCCTGCCATTTTTGCCCAATTGAATAACCGAGATAGCAGGCATGAAAAGATCCTCGCACCACATTAGAAAAATTGGCAACGCCAATAATCTCTTTCTCATCCGGGTCGAACAACCCAAAATAGAATGCAGAACCTTGTTTATGAAATTCATTAATCATGCTTAACCTGGCCTGCCAGCCTGAAGGATAACAGTGGCTTTCGTCGCGCACTGGCTCCCAGGGCTTGAGGAAATGGCGATTCTCTGCGTAATAGTCCGCCAGCCGCCAGGCATCACGATCATGCACCAGACGCACGACCAGTCGGTCCGTGGTTAAGCGCACTTTTGGCACGTTACTGCGATAGCCAAACATTCTATACCTACTCCTTCCCGTAACGTCTTTAATACGCTGTAAGTATTACTATACCTGCGCAACCAGAGCCTGTGAAAAGTCCCAAATACCATTTCCTGCATTATTCACATATTTGATAAAAACTCTCTATCAAAGAGGGCTTTCGATAAAAAAATATTGTCCCGGGAATTGTGGGAAAAGTATTAGCGACCATGCAGAATAGAAAGTGCTCATCTTTTATTTCCCGGGAGGGGAAATGTCGCGCGTGTCGCAGGCGAGGAACCTGGGTAAATATTTCCTGCTCATCGATAATATGCTGGTCGTGCTGGGGTTCTTTGTTGTCTTTCCGCTGATCTCCATCCGCTTCGTTGATCAAATGGGCTGGGCCGCCGTGATGGTCGGTATTGCCCTCGGTCTGCGTCAGTTCATTCAGCAGGGGTTGGGTATTTTTGGCGGCGCAATTGCCGACCGCTTTGGCGCTAAACCGATGATTGTCACCGGTATGCTGATGCGCGCCGCCGGATTCGCCACCATGGGCATCGCTCAGGAGCCCTGGCTACTGTGGTTTTCCTGCCTTCTCTCAGGTCTTGGCGGCACTCTTTTCGATCCGCCGCGTTCGGCGCTGGTGGTCAAATTGATTCGCCCGCAGCAGCGTGGCCGCTTTTTCTCGTTGTTAATGATGCAGGACAGTGCCGGTGCGGTCATTGGCGCATTGTTGGGGAGCTGGCTGTTGCAATATGATTTCCGCCTGGTCTGCGCCACGGGGGCGATTCTGTTTGTGCTGTGTGCAGCATTTAATGCCTGGTTGTTACCGGCGTGGAAACTCTCTACCGTGCGCACGCCAGTCCGCGAAGGCATGGCTCGCGTGATGCGTGATAAACGTTTTGTCACTTACGTCCTGACGCTGGCGGGCTACTACATGCTGGCCGTTCAGGTGATGCTGATGCTGCCGATTATGGTCAACGATGTTGCTGGCGCACCCTCTGCCGTTAAATGGATGTATGCCATTGAAGCATGTCTCTCCTTAACCTTGCTCTACCCTATCGCTCGCTGGAGCGAAAAGCGTTTTCGTCTGGAACATCGGTTGATGGCTGGGCTGTTAGTCATGTCGTTAAGCATGATGCCAGTTGGAATGGTCAGCAGTCTGCAACAACTCTTCACCCTGATTTGTCTGTTTTATATCGGGTCGATCATTGCCGAACCTGCGCGTGAAACCTTAAGCGCCTCGCTGGCGGATGCGCGAGCGCGCGGCAGCTATATGGGGTTTAGTCGTCTGGGTCTGGCGATTGGCGGCGCTATCGGTTATATCGGCGGCGGTTGGCTGTTTGATCTGGGTAAGTCGGCACAACAACCAGAGCTACCGTGGATGATGTTGGGCATTATTGGCATAATCACCTTTCTTGCTCTGGGTTGGCAATTTAGCCAGAAGCGCGCTGCGCGTCGGTTGCTGGAACGCGATGCCTGAAAACGCGATGCGTTCTGTTACCATTGCTCGTCCTGTCAACCTGACGCGCCTTAACAGCTTGTTATTACCAGCCGCCGCAGAATTCAGTTTTTTCTGCTGGCGAGTTTAACGCTGGTGGCACATGCTGCGTTGTGTCAGGATATTGACGCAGATTTCATGTCGAGGACTACCATGAACAAGTTTTTATTTGCCGCTGCATTGCTCGTCAGCGGCCTGCTCGTTGGCTGTAATCAACTCACCCAGTACACGATTAGCGAACAAGAAATTAACCAGTCGCTTGAGAAACATAATAATTTCTCGAAAGATATCGGTTTGCCCGGCGTAGCTGACGCCCATATTGTTCTGACAAACCTGACCAGCCAAATTGGTCGCGAAGAGCCGAATAAGATAACCTTAACCGGGGATGCAAATCTGGATATGAACTCCCTGTTCGGCAGCCAGAAAGCGACCATGAAACTAAAACTGAAAGCACTGCCGGTTTTCGATAAAGAAAAAGGCGCTATCTTCCTGAAGGAAATGGAAGTGGTCGATGCGACGGTACAACCGGAAAAAATGCAGACAGTGATGCAAACGTTGCTCCCCTATTTGAATCAGACATTACGCAACTACTTTAACCAGCAACCGGCTTACATTCTGCGCGAAGATGGCAGCAAAGGTGAAGCAATGGCGAAAAAACTGGCGAAAGGTATTGAGGTGAAACCTGGCGAAATTGTCATTCCGTTTACTGATTAAACACGAGGGCGCATTCGCGCCCTTTATTTTTCGTGCAAAGGAAAACGTTTCCGCTTATCCTTTGTGTCCGGCAAAAACATCCCTTCAGCCGGAGCATAGAGATTAATGACTGCACCATCCCAGGTATTAAAGATCCGCCGCCCAGACGACTGGCACCTTCACCTCCGCGATGGCGACATGTTAAAAACTGTCGTGCCGTATACCAGCCAAACCTATGGTCGGGCCATCGTTATGCCCAATCTGGCACCGCCCGTGACGACCGTTGAGGCTGCCGTGGCTTATCGTCAACGTATTCTTGACGCCGTCCCTGCCGGGCACGACTTCACCCCGCTGATGACCTGCTACTTAACTGATTCACTGGATGCAGACGAACTGGAGCGAGGGTTTAACGAAGGCGTGTTCACCGCTGCAAAACTTTACCCGGCAAACGCGACCACCAACTCCAGCCACGGCGTGACGTCGGTTGACGCTATCATGCCCGTACTGGAGCGAATGGAAAAAATGGGTATGCCACTGCTGGTACACGGAGAAGTGACACACGCCGACATTGACATTTTTGACCGTGAAGCTCGCTTTATTGAAACTGTTATGGAACCGCTACGCCAACGCCTGGCTGGGCTGAAAGTGGTTTTTGAGCACATCACGACTAAAGATGCCGCTGAATATGTTCGTGATGGTAATGAACTACTGGCTGCTACCATTACCCCTCAACATTTGATGTTTAACCGTAACCACATGCTGGTTGGTGGTGTACGTCCGCACCTGTACTGCCTGCCCATTCTCAAACGTAATGTGCATCAACAGGCGCTGCGTGAACTGGTCGCCAGTGGCTTTAGTCGCGTTTTCCTTGGGACTGACTCCGCGCCACATGCGCGTCATCGCAAAGAGAGTAGTTGCGGTTGTGCCGGCTGTTTTAATGCACCAACGGCGCTGGGCAGTTACGCCACTGTCTTTGAAGAAATGAATGCGTTACAGCACTTTGAAGCGTTCTGTTCTTTAAACGGCCCGCAGTTCTATGGTTTACCGGTCAACGAATCGTTTATTGAACTGGTACGCGAAGAGCAGAAAGTGGCTGAAAGCATCGCTCTGACTGACGACACGTTGGTGCCATTCCTGGCCGGAGAAACGGTACGCTGGACAGTTAAACAATAAAAAACGTAGTTCCCTGTTGTCATTAGGTTATTTTACCTGTATAAATAACCAGTATGTAAAACAGGGGGCTATTATGAGAATTGAAGTCACCATAGCAAAAACTTCTCCATTACCTGCCGGAGCCATTGACGCCCTGGCCGGTGAACTTTCCCGCCGTATTCAATATGCGTTTCCTGATAACGAAGGTCATGTTTCTGTTCGTTATGCCGCAGCCAATAATTTATCGGTTATTGGCGCAACAAAAGAAGATAAACAGCGCATTAGCGAAATTCTGCAAGAAACATGGGAAAGCGCAGATGACTGGTTCGTTAGCGAATAATATGCAGTAATGTTTGTTTTTGCCGGGTCGCCCCGGCTTTTTTATTTTCAGCACAAAATTTCTACACTTCCTCAAAATAATTGCACGATATGCTAAAAAAATATGAATGACATGCTGTTTTATTGTTCATATAAATCTTAAAAACAAAAAAATATCTCTTTCCCCCTTTAAAAATTCTGTGGATACCCTTACTTATTGGTATACTGAAGTTGCTTCAGATAAAAATGCATTGAACCTCGAATAACGTTGTCTAGTAACACGAATTAGGGGGCCATGATGGAAAAAAACAATGAAGTCATTCAGACTCATCCGCTCGTAGGGTGGGACATCAGCACCGTTGATAGCTATGATGCTCTGATGTTGCGTTTGCACTACCAGACCCCAAATAAGTCCGAGCAGGAAGGGACTGAAGTTGGTCAGACACTCTGGTTAACTACTGATGTTGCCAGACAATTTATTTCGATATTAGAAGCAGGAATAGCCAAAATTGAATCTGGTGATTTCCATGTAAATGAGTATCGTCGTCATTAACTTGACATGACCATCCACCCAAAAGGCACCAGATTGGTGCCTTTACTATTTCTGGGTTGTATATCTGCATTCACTTAATTACTCTGCTTAAATCATGAGAGCAGAGAGAAAAAAATGAAATACGATCTCATCATTATTGGCAGCGGTTCCGTAGGTGCTGCAGCCGGGTATTATGCCACTCGGGCCGGTTTGAAAGTGCTGATGACCGACGCCCATATGCCGCCGCACCAACACGGCAGCCACCACGGTGATACACGATTAATTCGCCATGCTTATGGTGAAGGCGAAAAGTATGTTCCGTTGGTGCTTCGCGCGCAAACCCTGTGGGATGAACTCACCCGTTACAACGAAGAAGACCCCGTTTTTGTGCGCTCTGGCGTCATCAACCTCGGCTCTGCCGACTCCGAATTCCTCGCCAATGTCGCCCACAGCGCGGAACAATGGCAACTCAACGTCGAAAAACTGGATGCGCAGGCCATTATGGCTCGCTGGCCTGAAATACGCGTTCCTGACAATTACATCGGCTTGTTTGAGGCTGATTCTGGCTTTCTGCGCAGCGAACTGGCGATTAAAACCTGGATCAAACTGGCGAATGAAGCTGGCTGTGCTCAACTGTTTAATTGCCCGGTTACCGCTATTCACCATGATGACAACGGCGTAACCATTACAACAGCTGACGGCGAGTATCAGGCGAAAAAAGCGATCGTCTGCGCGGGAACCTGGGTAAAAGACCTGCTGCCAGAACTCCCTGTCCAGCCAGTACGCAAAGTGTTCGCCTGGTATCAGGCCGATGGTCGTTATAGTATGAAAAATAAATTTCCGGCCTTTACCGGAGAGCTGCCCAATGGCGATCAATATTACGGCTTTCCCGCCGAAAATGACGCCCTGAAAATTGGCAAACACAATGGTGGACAGGTGATTCATTCAGCAGATGAACGCGTTCCGTTTGCTGAAATCGCCAGTGACGGTTCTGAAGCCTTTCCCTTCTTACGTAGCATACTGCCGGGTATTGGTTGCTGCCTGTACGGCGCTTCCTGCACCTACGATAATTCACCTGATGAAGATTTTATTATCGACACCCTGCCCGGTCACGATAATACGCTGCTGATTACCGGTCTGAGTGGACACGGATTTAAATTTGCATCGGTATTAGGGGAAATAGCCGCCGATTTTGCGCAAGGCATAAATAGCGATTTTGATTTGACGCCATTCAGACTTGCCCGCTTCAAATAATCATCATCACGGCCTCAAAAATGAGGCCGTTTTTATAGGAGTTTTTAATGCGTCGGCTGGTGAACTATCTCATTAATAATATCCGCGAGCATCTCATGCTATATCTTTTTCTCTGGGGATTATTGGCAATTATGGATCTGATCTACGTGTTTTATTTTTAACCGCACCCCACTGACATAAATTGACAAAACCTTAATCTCTCTTTCATTTGGCGTGAAAAATTGAATAACTTTATTTCTGTCCTGGTAGCATTCCCCTGACATACCTCATCCTGAAACCACTAAACTTATGAAGATTCTTTCATTATTAAATCAAAATTATTGAAATAAAAATAAATATCATTCGAATTGTTATTTTTCAGTTGCAATTCATTCTCCAACGCGCCATTTTCATTCTTTCGCAAATAAGTTTCGGATGCATTTATGCCCCTTACAAATACCCCCAAACGCTATGGTGTTATATCGATGGCCTTTCATTGGCTGAGTGCAATCATTATCTACGGCATGTTTGCTTTAGGACTATGGATGGTAACGCTCAGTTATTACGATGGTTGGTATCACAAAGCACCAGAGCTGCATAAAAGCGTCGGTATTCTGTTAATGATGGGGCTGGTTATACGCATTCTGTGGCGCGTTATATCCCCACCGCCTGGTCCGTTGCAAAGTTATTCGACCATGACGCGCCTCGGCGCACAAATTGGACATCTCGCGCTGTACTTTTTGCTCTTCGCCATTGGCATCAGCGGCTATCTCATCTCGACCGCCGATGGCAAACCGATCAGCATTTTTGGCTGGTTTGACATCCCCGCGACCCTTGCCGATGCTGGCGCACAGGCTGACCTTGCCGGTGCCCTGCATTTTTGGCTCGCGTGGAGCGTCGTCGTACTGTCCGTTATGCACGGATTTATGGCCCTGAAGCATCATTTCATCGATAAAGACGACACCCTGAAGCGTATGCTGGGAAAATCGTCATCTGACTATGGAGTATAAAATGAAAAAAAGCCTGCTTGCTTTAACCTTTGCTTCCCTGATGTTCTCTGCCGGTTCAGCTGTCGCCGCCGATTACAAAATTGACAAAGAAGGTCAGCACGCCTTTGTCAATTTCCGCATCCAGCACCTTGGCTATAGCTGGTTATATGGCACCTTTAAAGATTTCGACGGTACTTTTACCTTTGATGAAAAGAACCCAGCTGCTGATAAAGTGAATGTGACAATTAACACCACCAGCGTCGATACCAATCACGCCGAACGTGATAAGCATCTTCGCAGCGCAGATTTCCTCAATACCGCAAAATATCCGCAGGCGACGTTCACTTCTACCAGCGTGAAGAAAGACGGTGATGAACTGGATATTACGGGTGATCTGACACTAAATGGCGTAACCAAACCAGTAACGCTGGAAGCAAAATTGATTGGTCAGGGTGACGATCCGTGGGGCGGTAAACGTGCGGGCTTCGAGGCAGAAGGCAAAATTAAGCTGAAAGACTTCAACATTAAGACTGATTTAGGTTCAGCTTCGCAGGAGGTTGATCTGATTATTTCGGTGGAAGGTGTACAGCAGAAGTAATGCATAGATGTTGCCGGATGACGCACATCCGGCACGAATGTTTATTCTGTTGGATCAGGAATGATCAGCGTCGTGTTCAGGCGTCCACGCGATTTATTAAAGATCTTATTGCCATTTTCTCGCCCAGCACGACGGCGGCGCTGTTCTTCTGGCGGTAATGCACTTTCTTCACAGCAAATCTCACTACAACAGCCCTTGAATTTCTCGGCACACGCCGGACACTGGATAAACAACAGATGACAGCCATCATTTCTACAATTGGTATGGCTGTCACAAGGTGTGCCACACTGATGACAATGCGCAATAATTTCGTCAGAGATCCGCTCGCCCATCCGCTCGTCAAAAACAAAATTTTTACCAACAAAGCGGACAGGCAAACCTTGTTCACGCGCCTTACGAGCGTATTCAATAATCCCGCCTTCAATATGCCAGACTTTATTGAATCCGTTATGTTTCATCCAGGCACTGGCCTTTTCGCAACGAATACCACCGGTGCAGTACATCACGATCTTTTTATCTTTATGCGCCTGCATCATCTCAACCGCTTTTGGCAGTTGTTCGCGAAAGGTATCTGCCGGAATTTCCAGCGCGTTTTCAAAATGCCCCACTTCATATTCATAGTGGTTGCGCATGTCGATAAACAGCGCATCGGGATCATCAAGCATGGCGTTCACTTCCGCTGCTTGCAGGTATTCCCCCACGTTACTGGCATCAAATTGAGGATCGTCAATACCATCGGCAACAATTCGGTCGCGAACCTTCATGCGCAGCACCCAGAAGGATTTCCCGTCATCATCCAGCGCAATATTCAGACGTAAACCGTTTAAAGCAGGATCAAAAGCATAAAGCTGTGCGCGAAATGTCTCTACGTTGCTCGCCGGTACGCTGATTTGTGCGTTGATCCCTTCATGCGCCAGATAGACCCGTCCAAAGACATTCAACGCGGTAAATAGCTGATATAAAGCATCACGGGTCGTTTTGGGATCGGTAATGTGGAAATATTTATAGAACGAAATGGTGGTGCGTGGTTCGCTCTCGGCCAGCATTTTGGCTTTCAGCGCGTCATTAGAAATGCGGTTGTGTAACACTGGCATGGTGTACGGTTCCTGCGGGGTGGGAAAGTAAAAATCCGCAGCATGATATAGCAATTATCGACAATTAACATCCATACATTTTACGCTACATTTGCGCATTAAAAATTATTAATGATTTACATACGCGGTAATTTCGCCCAGTCTTCGGTCACAAATTTTGGTTGCGGACGAAAAAATGCGACAATACATACAATTGCCCGTATAGGTTGAAAGACAGGATTGATATGACGAATCTACCCAAGTTCTCCACCGCACTGCTTCATCCGCGTTATTGGTTAACCTGGTTGGGTATTGGCGTACTTTGGTTAGTCGTGCAGTTACCCTACCCGATTATCTACCGCCTTGGCATTGCGGCAGGACGACTGGCGTTACATGTTATGAAACGTCGCGCCAAAATTGTATATCGCAACCTGGAACTGTGCTTCCCGGAGATGAGCGAACAAGAACGCCATGAAATGATGGTGAAGAATTTCGAATCCGTTGGTATGGGGTTGATGGAAACCGGCATGGCGTGGTTCTGGTCGGATCGTCGAATTGCCCGCTGGACGGAAGTGATTGGCATGGAACATATCCGTGACGTGCAGGCGCAAAAGCGCGGCATTCTGTTGGTCGGCATCCATTTTCTGACGCTGGAGCTGGGCGCAAGGCAATTTGGTATGCAGGAGCCGGGTATCGGCGTCTATCGCCCAAACGATAATCCGTTGCTCGACTGGCTGCAAACCTGGGGGCGCCTGCGTTCGAATAAGTCGATGCTTGATCGCAAAGATTTAAAAGGCATGATCCGGGCACTAAAGAAAGGCGAAGTGGTCTGGTATGCGCCGGATCACGATTACGGTCCGCGCTCGAGCGTTTTCGTGCCGCTGTTTGCTGTTGAGCAGGCGGCGACCACCAGTGGCACCTGGATGCTGGCGAGAATGTCTGGTGCGTGCCTGGTGCCGTTTGTTCCGCGTCGTAAGCCAGACGGCAAAGGCTATCAGTTGATCATGCTGCCGCCAGAGTGTTCACCGCCTCTGGATAACGCCGAAGTCACCGCAGCGTGGATGAATAAAGTGGTCGAGAAATGCATCATGATGGCACCGGAACAGTACATGTGGCTGCATCGTCGCTTTAAAACGCGCCCGGAAGGCGTACCTTCACGCTATTAAATCTCCCTTGCCGGATGTTTCGAACTGCATCCGGCATTACCGCTGCCCCCCCCTGATTTAGCGATAAAAGCTCTGTACATTGCGTCACCTATAAGTCAGGCGCATAATTAGTGTGCTTACTTTTTCTCCTTTTATTCACCGCGCCTGGCGCACCAACAGCGGATTGCTATGTCACTCTGTGAAAATGACACCCCCATAAACTGGAAACGAAACCTGATCGTTGCCTGGCTAGGTTGTTTTCTTACCGGTGCCGCCTTCAGTCTGGTGATGCCATTCTTACCCCTCTACGTTGAGCAACTTGGCGTCACTGGCCACAGCGCGCTGAATATGTGGTCGGGAATTGTCTTCAGTATTACCTTTTTATTTTCCGCTATCGCCTCCCCTTTCTGGGGTGGACTTGCCGACCGCAAAGGCCGAAAAATCATGCTATTGCGCTCTGCTCTTGGCATGGGCATCGTGATGGTGCTGATGGGGCTGGCGCAAAATATCTGGCAGTTTTTGATCCTGCGGGCGCTGCTTGGTTTGCTTGGCGGATTTGTCCCCAACGCCAATGCTCTTATCGCCACACAAGTACCGCGTAATAAAAGCGGCTGGGCGCTGGGTACGCTCTCCACCGGCGGCGTTAGCGGCGCGTTGCTCGGCCCGATGGCTGGTGGCTTACTCGCTGATAACTACGGCTTACGTCCGGTATTCTTTATTACCGCCAGTGTGCTCATACTCTGCTTTTTCGTCACCCTGTTTTGTATCAGAGAAAAATTCCAGCCCGTCAGCAAAAAAGAGATGCTGCACATGCGGGAAGTCGTAACATCGCTTAAAAATCCGAAACTGGTACTTAGCCTGTTTGTCACAACATTAATTATCCAGATTGCTACTGGATCTATCGCGCCAATCCTGACGCTGTATGTCCGCGAACTGGCAGGAAATGTCAGTAATATCGCCTTTATTAGCGGCATGATCGCCTCCGTGCCCGGCGTGGCTGCACTGCTAAGTGCTCCACGACTCGGTAAACTTGGCGATCGTATCGGGCCAGAAAAGATCCTGATAACTGCGCTGATCTTTTCTGTGCTGCTGTTGATCCCAATGTCTTATGTCCAGACACCACTGCAACTGGGGATTTTACGCTTTTTGCTCGGCGCCGCAGACGGCGCTCTGCTCCCCGCCGTACAAACGTTGCTGGTTTATAATTCGACCAACCAAATCGCCGGGCGCATTTTCAGCTACAACCAGTCGTTTCGCGATATTGGCAACGTTACGGGGCCGTTGATGGGCGCAGCTATTTCAGCACACTACGGCTTTCGTGCTGTATTTCTGGTTACCGCCGGAGTCGTTTTGTTTAACACGGTCTATTCGTGGAACAGCCTGCGCCGTCGCCGACTCCCCCAGGTATCGAACTGATTTTTCGCCTTTCATACTTGCAAAAGCGGAGAATCAGCTATTCTTTCCCTGAACACCTCAGCAAATCAAAGGGAGAGTCGTGATGACTATGTACGCAACGCTTGAAGAAGTTGAGAATATTTTTACATTTATAATAATCAATGGGTTATGAACGCTTTATAGATTAGTACCACCATCATCGACAATCACTGATTCACATATGACCTCTGTACCATGCTATTCATCATGGTAAATGGATGTGTCAATCCCCACACTGGGGTATGAAAACCCATGCTAGCATTTCGGAAGTAAACAAAGCCCCCATAGCACCGATACCATCACCTTTGTAGTTATTGAAGATAAACTCTTTATCATCTTCTGTTAGTTGCTTATCTGAATATACTAACTCCATTACTTTCAAATGTAGTTGTGATTTCTTTTTAGTTACTCTTACCATAGAATACCCTTGTACAGTTGTTGTATAGGTATCTATAAAAATGAAGATAAAAGAAATAATGATGAAAATAAGGTTCTCACATATAATGTGCATATGCATTGGCGTATTAATACCAATATATTGTGATGTACTATTCTTACATGGATTTGATAGTGGTACAGTATCAGCAATTATGGATACAGTAATTGCCGCATCGGCATTACTTGCCGCATGGAGTGTACGTAACTGGTTAAAAGATAAAGTCAAAAACAAAGGCTTTGAACATGCAAAAGAAATATTAATCGGTATGCATTTAATCACCAAGCTATTATTTGAGTTACAGTCAGATTATAAGAATTTTGCTTTGAATTACATGGATGGATCTGAGCTAAACAAAGAATTCCAAAAAAATATGAAAGTAGAGCATAGTAACTTATTAGTTCAATGTACTAATATCAGAAAAAAAGCAATTGAATTATTAGTTGCAATTTTTAGCTTAAGCTCATGGGATATGAAGTGCAACTATCAAGAAGAATATGTTAAATATTTAAAAGTGTTAGAGGACGCAAGAGAAATTATTGAAGAAAAGCTATCTAATTTAGATATCGATGGTCATACGAGTCATATCATTAGGCATAAAACATGGATAAAATCTAAAGACGAATTTGATAAAGTAGTAGCAAAATGTTCATTAAAACACAGAGCATTAAATAAACGTTTCGTAAGTGCATTCTCTTATGCCCCACCAGTAGAATAAAAAAAGCCCCATAAGGGGCTTTCTTAGCTTCCACCAACCATAATCAAAAGCACCTGTAAAAGCTCCCCTAATGGGACTTGAATAACTACAATTCCAAACGCATCTAGTAGCGGTACTATTAACCAGTTGTAAGCTACAATCATAGTTAACACGAATCCAAGAGTGTTACGCCAGTGAAATGATACTCTTTCAATTTCTTCTTTGTTTACTTCTATTTGACCTTCGGCGTTAGTTTTCTGAACTTCTTTTTCCACTGTTTTTTTCTTGATGAAAAAATCCATACCAGATTTTAATAGTTCTACTAAGATACTAATCATTTTTTTACTCCTATTACATATTGATAGAAATGTTTACCCTTAACACTGATAAAATGTGAATCGAGTAGCACTACTTCAAAGGGTATACCTTTATACGTCCATGTTAGTATATCCCCATCAGTCCACTGTGATTGCTTATAGGAGAAAACTACATTCATATAAGTTTTAATATCAGGTGCAAAGGCTTTAACTTTCTTTTTTATTTTCTTATTGTCTAGTTGAAAAAGTTCGAACTGATATGAGTTACCAAATGGTGTTACCCCATCTAATGTAATCTCGTTAACTTCTTCCCCATAGTGATGATCTTCTAAATTCATATGTTACCCCTTCTTCAGTTTAAAGTGTCCTTTCATGCCGCTAACGATTGTAGTTACTCCCTTTTCTGCTTCTTCATAGAAGTCATAAATTAGCTTCCTCTTCTTCGTTTCACGTACACCAATTACACGTTTAGTTTTTGTCTTCGTATCTTTCTTAGTTGTATCGATTAGGTACTTTTTCCCGTTTTCAACTACTACGCGATATTTACCCTTTTCAATATTACTTTTAAGCTGGGGTATGTTCCCCTGTTTAGTCAGACGTGCCGCAGATGTAGGTACAAATTTCTTTAGTGGATCGGGATGTACAATTACATCATAAAGGTATCCGGCTTGAATATCTTTAATCATGATAGTACAGCTTACGCTAGTACCGGACTTGTTATAAAAGTACAGTACAGCATTCTTTGTAAAGGCTACGCCCCCTTTATCGATTGAATCATTTAAATCTGCTTGCATTTCCTTAGCTAGTTGGCGAGTACGTTTAATTAGTTCATCTTGGAATTGATTACCATATAATTTTCCCTGTTGATTTAGATAGCCCTTTGCACTGGATAGGCCAGTTATTTTTGCATTGATTTTCATGTGAGAGTCCCTATTAGATCCTTTACAATTTTAAATAGCTTTAAACGCTCTGTATCACTCGCTGGCAGCCTCACCTTTGCAAGTATGGCTTTATTCAGATTATGCGGTTTAAGTCCACATGAGCCGATTAGAGTGGCTTCTACTAGTGCTGCTTGGTTAGCAGTAGGGAAACACCATAGAACATACTTTTTATAGTTCTCCCCTGCGTCAATTAAGGCATTTACTGTTTTACTACTTGATGTGTAGTCCTTCCAATTCGATTGTTTGGTACTGGACTTTAATTTTTTAATATCTTTAACGCCCTTATATATCTGCTTCATACCAATATACCAACCAGAATTTTCAAACTGAATCAAGTAAACAAATGCGGCATAGTTGCCAGAATCTACATCATTTATATTCCAGACTTCTGGATCAAACATATCCCATATCATAAATATCCTTAACTATTACTATTATTATAAGGTTATTTATGGACATTAAAGAAAGATTAAAACTATATGAAGGTACTAAAGAATACCAACGAGTACGCGGATACTATCGACAAGACAAGTTCTACCCATATGTAGATACCGAAGGGTACGCTACAGTGGGATATGGGCATAAGATCCTAGATAGTGAGCGTGAAAAATTTAAAAACGGTATCAGTGCCATTGATGCAGATTTACTACTAGCATGGGATATTGACCGTACTATCAAGGATGTTAAAACATTGGGCTTGGACTTACCGAAGGACTGGCAAGACTTCTTAGTTATTATGGCCTTTCAGTTGGGTTTAGGTGGTGTTAAGAAGTTCAAGAAGATGATTGCAGCACTACACCGCAAGGATTGGAAGGAGGCGATTATTCAGGCTAAAGATAGTCTATGGTATCGTCAGACACCTAACCGCGTTAAAGATATGATTTATCAATTAGTAAACAAATAGCAAAAAGAAAAGGGGCAATAAGCCCCTTATTTTTTTTCTAATATTGCTATCACTCGTTCTATTTTTAGATCCATTGAATGAATCTGAGAACGTAAATCATTGAGTGCTGATTCTAAATCATCCTGACCCTTTTCTAACCTTTCTACGTCCGATTTAGTATGTGCTAAATCTGATTCTATTTTAGCCAGTCGTGATTCAAGTGTTTTAAAGTCTGCGGATTTATCTCTAATGAGATTCCAAATAAAAGCACCCAAAGCTATTATGACGGCAATTATACTTTCCCATCCTGCCATATAATAGATCCTATTTTATATTTTATAGTTACTTTTATTTATGGTTGGATGGTAGTACCAGTTAATAACCAGTAAAGGCAGCTAGGGCTATTTGTACCTGAGATGATCCCATTGCCGTAGGGTAGTTCATCTGGTTTTTATTAACGTACTGTACTGTAAATGAAGTAGCACTATTACGACGAATCATGATACCGGAATAGCCACCTACAGTACCGTCATCTGTTACGTTACCTGGACACTGACTAATGCAGATCCACGGATTAGCAAAGTTAGTATTGAAGGTGATAGGACTTGCCAGATCATGACCAGCCGGAATTGTGAAAAAGTCCAGTATACGCGGCATAGTACCAGCACTGGCAGCACTCCAGATCAAACCACCACCAGTATTGAACACATCCAAATAACCAGACGTCATTGCATTAGTATTATTAGATAGCATAAAACGGCCTGTACCAGCTTCATAGAGTGATGCACCCGGAAAGCAGTACCTACCATCACTGTATAGTTGAAACCAGCGTAGGCCATCGGCTGGAAAGAAATTAAGCCCAATATAACCTAGTGTAGAGCCATTACCAAAAGCAGATGGAATATTGAAAGCACCGACATCAATTAGACCGCCCATATCTTTGACTTGAGAAATTAGAGTAGCTCTATTATCAGAATCTACAGTGAGTTTCCCATATGCATTATAGACATTAAAACCTGACATAGATAATCCTTATCCGAATGAGTAAACATCAAAAATAACAGTACGGGCAGATATATAGCCAGTAGGTGTATAACGTACTGTAAATGCGTCATTACCGGGAATACAGTAAAATTCAGTACCCCACGCTACGGAACGTGGAACGGCTAACCAGCCAGTTGTACGCATACCACCGAAGGCAACACCCCAAGTATTTGTAGTACCGGATGCAATACTTAATGAAGTTGCCCCCATATAACGCATATTATAATCGCCCAAATCTACTACTATCTGCCCTGCTGCATTCCAGCATTGTAGACCTTGTGCCATTACTCTTTATCCCCTTCCTGAATGTCTTCATCTTTACCTGATAGTGCATCCATATTAACCATTAGTCGCTGTGGTAGTTCTTCCCATGATACGTTATTTGATTTAATGATTAAAAAGTCATCACCAGATGCGGCAATTTCACAAATATTATTAAGTAGAATTGCTTTGATTGTACCGTCTTCATCTTTTAGATATTGAAACATAATATTATCCTTTAGTAATGACGGGGGATAATTCCCTCGCCTACGCCTTTATTTATTACCATAATCCCATACGAACACGTAACGTACCATTTGCATCAAAAACCTGAATCATAGTATTACTGATTACCATGCGACCAGTACCGCCAGATCCATTAATATAGAAAGTACCAGCTTTATTAATCTGCCACCCCTGACTATTTGGAACATAGTTATTACTTTGAATAGTATCTGCAATTTTGGCCGTAGTGATCGTGCCGTCAACAACCTTTAATGTGTTCACTGAACCATTAGCCAGCTTTAAATTGGTGATGGCAGCGTCAGCGATGTACCCGGTGCCGATCGAAGCTTGCTGGATCATCGCAGTTTTCAGATAAGTAATACCGCCTATCACCGTAAAGGGTGCTGCACCACCTACAGTAGCAGTTGAAGTACCAGATATTACGAATTTTTCTGCGGCGAAATACACAGCACTGGTATTAGTTGCACCATCGGCAATTAATTTAAAACCAGCTACAGTACCGTTAGCATTGACGGATAATGTATACGTAGCGTTTACAGAATCTTTATTTGCCTTTGTACTCATTTCCTGGTTAACACTCGCAAAGCCTGCATCAGTTGATGATTTAAGCTGAGTGATTGCCGTAGTTTGTGCCGTATCGTTATCTGCAACTGTCTGTGTAAGAGTGGTAATCTTTGCAGTGTTACCATCTACACTATTCTGTACTACTGCTACCTTAGTATTAGTATACTCATTACTTTCATTTACTGCATTGTTCAATGTTTCATCAAGTCGATCATTAAGGTCTAAGATTGTATTGATTTCGTCTGCGTCTTCCTGAGTAAACTGATACTTCGATTTAATATTAATATTCACTTCTGGGCTGTACTGGATATCATCCATACCGAAGGCATCGAATAGACCCACTTTTACCCAATAGTCACCATCTTTAATATTTGGAACACTATCAAATTCTGGTTTATTACTAATATATGAAGTAGTGTTAATATCAGTACGCATTACGATGTGTGCACCTGCATAATCTGGTTCGGTTGATTCAGTCCAACTAACAAATAAGTTACCAAATCCGCCACCAACTTCTACGCCCTGTACTAGACCACATTGCAAGTTTTCGGGAGTAATAGTTACTTCCTGAGAGAATGTACCAGATAAAAATCCCTGTGCCATAATACCAATAGTTGGTTTACGTAGTTTGTACTTGTTCAAGTCCAGTGAGAAATTAAAGCCACTTTCCTGAGTATAGAAAGTATCTTTTAGTACCGCACCGTCGTAAATCTTAATTACGTAATATTTGAAGTAGTCGCTAAATGAATTACCATTTACTTTTAAATTCTTCTGACTATCCCATCGTAGATTAAAATCTGTTTCATTTGTAATTAGTAGTCCACTTGTTGCGTTAACTAGTTTTAGTCCAGTGATTGAAGGTAGGGTAAAGTTAAACTCTGGTTTAATACCCATGATAGTAGCTTTGACAGATACACCACCTAGAATATTATATGCACTAACTGCAAAGTCATAATGTGAATCAGTATCAAGACCATATAGATCAAATTCAAGTTTACCTACTGGCGTTTGACCTGCAATTGTCCAGTTTTGGGCTGTACTGAGTTTATAATAGACATAGTACCCGCGAACGTTACCGGACGGGCTTGCATCCCATGAAATATTAACAACACTACCAGTAGTAGTATCACCCTTACGCGTAATCTGTACGTTTGAAGGTGGTAATATTTGACGTAGTGCATCACCAGAGATAACACCGCCTGGACTCCATATACCTAGATCATCACCATCAAAGATTTCATCTGGATATTCTACGGCAGTTACTGTTACATAGCCTACGTTCTGTTGGTCAGTTGCAACTGATTTAGATAATACTTTGAACTTTCCAGAGACTGCTAATTCTTTAAAGTTAACATTGATACTATCCCAGACACGAAGATCCCAACCTTCGGCAGTTGTAAAGGTTACAGTACGTTTGGCGAACTTAGATTTACGTAGTTCGGCGTTAACTAGACGTGCTACGGTTTCCTTATCATAGATGGCCTTAAAGTCACGGGATAAGGTAATAACCAGTCCGTCACTATTAACCACATCGTCATTACTAATATTTGATGGAATACGCAATACATCTGTAGTATAGAGTGTATCGATGTTCGTATATTGTGCATCAATTACGTTATAGTAATCAGCATTACCGGAAGTTGTAATACTTGCTTCACCATAGATATTAGTTTCATCAAATGAATATACTGATAGAGTTTTACGGTCTACTGTTACGTGTACCTGTCCTGCGTGGACATACATAATACCGCCAAATGATTGTAGGATTGTTTCTATATTCTCTTTATATGTCGATTGATAAGACATACCTATATTAGAATATAATTCCTGTTGAAAACAATACTGACTTACTTCAGTGAATGAATCCTGATTTACTAAAGCTGGTTCAAGTCCTAATCCATATGTAGTATCAGTTAGATAATTATAAATCTGACTTGCTGGACATGAAGTAGCAAATACAGTACCGGAATTGAAATCATATATTTTCTGGCCTTTTAATTCTACGGTCATATTGAAGTTATCATTTGTTAAGATACCATCCATAGTAGAATCTTCGGTTTTATATATTACGGTACTGATTGATACAACACCCTTACCTAAGAATTTATCTGTCCATTTCGGACCCGCATATATTTTAGCTAGTTCTTTTGTAGTTGTGTAATTACCACCAAAGCGTACTTCTACTTGTAGATATGGCTGGAATTTTGAAACTAGATTAGCTTTTGGGATAATACCATCGGTAGTAACTGGTACTGCTAAAATTGGCTCGTTATCCATGTAAATCTGCTCAATGTGATTTCCAGTACCGGACATTGATACTACTTGTTCACTGAAGAAATACTGTGAGCTATCGTCTTTGACATTATACCAGTTATTGATTACGCCCGTTAATACGAAGCTACCGCCTGATACGCCGTTTTTGTGTGGTGCACTACCGCCATAAATGACAGGTAGGCCACTGGTTGGACTGGTTGATCGCTGTAATGCACTTGCTACATCGGAATATCCGGCTAGTCCCCCTACTTGTCCCAGCATACTGGTAGCTACTAATGATAGTGCACCTGCTGCCGCTCCCCAATATGCCGCTACTGTTAATGTTGCCCCACCCGTATATACGGCAGCTACAACCATCACGGCAGTTATTAGAGCACCAAAAATACTATTTTGACTCCCCATTCTTAACACTCCTATAATACTTGCCTATTTTCTTTTTATTGATTAGTTCGAAAGAAGTATGATCATAATTAATACCTAACATACGACCGGATACTACTATTGCCATAATTAATGGATTCTCTGGATCTAACCAAATATCCCCATCGACTGGTACTTTCACTTCCTGGCATTCTTGTCTAATAATATCTTGTGTACTTTCGAATCCTAATTCTTTTAATTGTGCTACACCTTCTTTTAGTGATGTATATGATGCAACTTGTGACCAGTTAGTGCCTTTGATTTCATCAACAATACGTAAAGCTACGATATTGCAATCATTAGTACCGAAGGCGTAGTCTGTAGCTAGTGCATCTTCAATATGTTTTATAATTCTGTTGTGTAGATTCATTATTTCATCTTCCATTCTTGGTTTGCTTGGTTTACCTGTCCTAGTAGTGACATAAACGCATCGCCTGGGTAATACGATTGATACACTGAATCACTAGCAATAGTACGCGTTTGTACGTCTAACTTCTGGTAGATACTGTTAACGTTAATCGTTAGTTCTGTAACTTTCTGGTTTGGATCTGCTGTTGCTTGACAATAGTCAATGAATCCAGAGAACATCAACATCTGATAGATTGGTGTAGTAGTGTATGGATCTAGAATTACCATAATAATATTAACTTTCGCTTTGAATAGGCCATTACCTAATGCAAGCATCTGTACTGAGTTGTCAATATTACTAACTTTAAAGGAGATAGAGTTATTACTAATTCCCTTTTCCTCACTAAAGCTCGGTAGTGAATCCTGTATAATATCTGGGAAGGACTGGTATACTACACTATTTAGGTTTATGTTAATGAATGCATCAGTCCAGTGAATGGCATTTTGTCCACGGGGGAAAACATCAAAACATGTTACATGCTGCCCTAGACTCATGATCTCCTGAATAGTAAGAGATGTACGATTACCACCGCGTGTAAGGTTCCAGTATTTTAGGAGGTTGGCATTTGTTTTTAAATCATCCATATTATAAATTCTCCGTCGCCTTTAGTTTGATCATCATTACGTTAGTAATAGGTACTGTATAGTCATTATCTGCATTCAGTACAGCCGATAGTGTTAGGTTGTTATACTTGATGATTTCACCTGCCTGTACTGCCGCTCTTAGTGCTGGGAATACTGTAATACTGGTATTAGTACGGTCAATGATTCGATATAGTTTGGTGTGGTTAGTGAACTGTACTAAGTCACCTACGCCCAATAGTTGAGAGTTAGTATTCAGTACGATATTACCTGCTGGTACTGCTGATACACTGGATACTGTGTAGACTGGCCCCCTGAATCTCCAGACAACCAATATCACTTATTTAAGTGATAGTC
>NZ_JABWMT020000118.1:0-337 GCF_013368915.2 Escherichia sp. 93.1518 | reverse complement strand
AATCAGCGATTCTGGCGCACGCCCGGCGATGTGCGCCAGCGGAGTCGTGCGGCTTTGTGGTGAGAACGCCGGAGGGAGACAGATATCTTACCTGCGTAAATATCTCCGGTGAGCCGGAGGAGTATTTCCGGATGTCGCCGGAGGACTGGCTGCGGGCAGAAATGCAGGGTGAGATTGTGGCGCTGGTGCACAGCCATCCCGGTGGTCTGCCCTGGCTGAGTGAGGCCGACCGGCGACTGCAGGTGCAGAGTGATTTGCCGTGGTGGCTGGTCTGCCGGGGGGCGATTCATAAGTTCCGCTGTGTGCCGCATCTCACCGGGCGGCGCTTTGAGCACGG
>NZ_JABWMT020000117.1:0-342 GCF_013368915.2 Escherichia sp. 93.1518 | reverse complement strand
CAGTGGCTATGACTACCGGCGCGACGATGATGCGGGCCTGTGGAGTTCAGCCGATCTGACTTATGTCATTACCTATGAAATGTGAGGACGATATGCCTGTACCAAATCCAGTAATGCCGGTGAAAGGTGCCGGGACCACACTGTGGGTTTATAAGGGGAACGGTGACCCTTATGCGAACCCGCTTTCAGACGTTGACTGGTCGCGTCTGGCAAAAGTTAAAGACCTGACACCCGGCGAACTGACCGCTGAGTCCTATGACGACAGCTATCTCGATGATGAAGATGCGGACTGGACTGCGACCGGGCAGGGGCAGAAATCTGCCGGAGATACCAGCTTCACGC
>NZ_JABWMT020000116.1:0-350 GCF_013368915.2 Escherichia sp. 93.1518 | reverse complement strand
GTCTGTGGGATATGCTGACCCATCCGCGCTACGGCATGGGGAAACGTCTTGGTGCAGCAGATGTGGATAAATGGACGCTGTATGTCATCGGCCAGTACTGCGACCAGTTGGTACCGAATGGTTTTGGCGGCACGGAGCCGCGCATCACCTGTAATGCCTGGCTGACCACACAGCGTAAGGCGTGGGATGTGCTCAGCGATTTCTGCTCGGCGATGCGCTGTATGCCGGTATGGAACGGGCAGACTCTGACGTTCGTGCAGGACCGACCGTCGGATAAGGTGTGGACCTATAACCGCAGTAATGTGGTGATGCCGGATGATGGCGCGCCGTTCCGCTACAGCTTCAGCGCC
>NZ_JABWMT020000115.1:0-351 GCF_013368915.2 Escherichia sp. 93.1518 | reverse complement strand
AAATCCCTGCTGGCGCATAAAGATGAGACGCTGGAGTACAAACGCCAGCTGGCTGCACTTGGCGATAAGGTCACGTATCAGGAGCACCTGAACGCGCTGGCGCAGCAGGCGGATAAATTCGCACAGCAGCAACGGGCAAAACGGGCAGCCATTGAGGCGAAAAACCGGGGGCTGACTGACCGGCAGGCAGCGCGGGACGCCACGGAACAGCGCCTGAAGGAACAGTATGGCGATAATCCGCTGGCGCTGAATAGCGTCATGTCAGAGCAGAAAAAGACCTGGGCGGCTGAAGACCAGCTTCGCGGGAGCTGGATGGCAGGCCTCAGGTCAGGCTGGAGTGAGTGGGAAGAG
>NZ_JABWMT020000114.1:0-351 GCF_013368915.2 Escherichia sp. 93.1518 | reverse complement strand
GCACACCGAAGGTAAAGCGCAGACGGTCGATGTTTGCAGACGTGATGGTCCGGGTGATCGGCGTGTCGTATTTCACTTCCGTACCCAGCACCGTCTCGGAACCGGAGGATTCAAATCCCTCCGGCGGTGTCTGCTCCTGCTCACCTGCCCGGAACACCACCGTAACACCGGAGATGTTGGTATTCCCCTCACTGTCCAGCACCGGTGTACTGTTCAGCAGCACGCTTTTTAATCCATCCACCGGACCTTCTATCGGCCCTTCGCTGATGGCATCGATCACACTCAGTAACTGCGTGGATTTCAGGTTGTCCTTCGCTTCGCGCGGGGTATGCCCCTTACTGCTGCCTTTAC
>NZ_JABWMT020000113.1:0-353 GCF_013368915.2 Escherichia sp. 93.1518 | reverse complement strand
ACCTCGGAATGCCGGAATCAGAATCCGGTGCCTTACCGCTTGGCGATACCCCAACAAATTTTTTCGAATTTGCCGAACGTATTCGACACATTCAGAATTTGGTGGCTACGACGGGATTCGAACCTGTGACCCCATCATTATGAGTGATGTGCTCTAACCAACTGAGCTACGTAGCCAGATTGTTTCTTCGATGGCTGGGGTACCTGGATTCGAACCAGGGAATGCCGGTATCAAAAACCGGTGCCTTACCGCTTGGCGATACCCCAATAACCGGGCGGTGAACCGCTTACTCGAAGAAGATGGCTGGGGTACCTGGATTCGAACCAGGGAATGCCGGTATCAAAAACCGGTGC
>NZ_JABWMT020000112.1:0-355 GCF_013368915.2 Escherichia sp. 93.1518 | reverse complement strand
AGCTGACGCCGGGCTATTTTCAGATAACCGCCACGCCGCATCTTGCCGTTTATGACCCGACGGTACAGTTTGAGTTCTGGTTCTCGGAAAAGCGGATTACCGATATCAGGCAGGTTGAAACCACAGCCCGCTATCTTGGTACGGCGCTGTACTGGATAGCCGCCAGTATCAATATCAAACCGGGCCATGATTATTACTTTTATATCCGCAGTGTGAACACCGTTGGCAAATCGGCATTCGTGGAGGCCGTCGGTCGGGCGAGCGATGATGCGGAAGGTTACCTGGATTTTTTCAAAGGCAAGATAACCGAATCCCATCTCGGCAAGGAGCTGCTGGAAAAAGTCGAGCTGACGGA